>CAMPKG010000357.1 GCA_946887085.1 uncultured Sphingobacteriales bacterium | reverse complement strand
GCCGTCAAGAGTGTTCATCCAATCTTCAGTATATAGTTGTGGAACTTGCCACTGCATTCTGCTTTTGCCAGAAGCGTTGTCTGTGATTTCAGGATTATTCATGTTTATTCTATTTAACGGTTATTATTCTTTCTTCAACCATTTTGTAAATAAATGGCGTAATATCTACGGTACATTGCTCCTCACTGATCCCAAAACTGGAAGCCAGCTTACGACACAGGTCCCCGTAGGTCGTCGGTGCTGCCAACAAATTCCAAATACATGTGACTGTTTCATTGAGCCCATAGTATTTTCCTGTTTCTGCACACATCATCACAGCCTCCTGCCCTATCTGGCTGGCAAGTAGCTGATCATTCTTTACGATCAAAGTTGTTTCTGTAAACCTCACCTCTGCTTTTTTTAAAATAACGCAGGCAGCCATGATAAATGGCTGCCCGCGCACCGCTTTTACTGTACAATTACGTTTGCCTTGTGTACCTCTTCTCCCGCATGCAAAGTCACTATGTACGTTCCAGCGGCAACACCTGACAAGTCAACTTGTACTGATTGTCCAAATTCCAGTGCGTCGACTTGCACGCTTGTAATGATTCTACCCATTAGATCGCGAACGAGAAGCTTTCCATCAATCGCCAAAGCCGGCATTTTTACTATGAATGTTCCGTTGTTCGGGTTAGGATACGCTGTGATACAGTTGCTTGTATTATTATTGAAAAGATCAATCGATTCATTGTTGTCGTATTTATTAGACCCACATTGTCCAAGTCGATCGCCGTGCTCGTTCAGGTGCGTCAAAAGCGCGTTGGTATCAATACAGATCGTATTTTTGCCATTGTGACAAACATATACTTTATGCAATGGGCTATTCCCGGCATAGCAGCGAACATCTTTCACAAAGATCGTCTGGCTAACCGTTTTAGTTGACCCATTTGCATCTGTGATTGTCACGCTGTATGTGGTTGTAGTCGTCGGTGATACCTTGGTTGTTACCGAAGTTGGACTTGACACCCCGGTTGTTGGCGACCAGCTATAGGTATAGCCTGGAAGTCCCCCGGTCGGAACAGCGGTGAGATTAACCGAATTACGATAACCGTAATAGATAGTATACGCAGCATGATTTGAATTAACGGTATTAACAGGGTTCACAACTATGCTACCGTTGAGAGGCTGCAGAACAGTTACAATAGCATTTGCCGATGCACTATTATTCGCGCTATCCACCACTGTAAGTGTTACCATATTTTGACCAAGATTACCTGTATTAAAGCTGGTTTTCGACAGTGTCATAGAGGCTATGCCTGAAGCATCGAAGCTACCGTTGTTTACATCAGCGGCAACAATTGTGGCAACGCCATTGTTCAGAGTTATCGTTATATTCCGGGTAATAACTGTTGGTGGCGTAACATCCATTACAAAAAGGGCAAAGTCCTGGTGAGCATGTCCCCAGTGGGTGCCAGCATAGTGATTCCATTTGTCCTGGACTTCGACTGCAATCGGGTGAGAGCCTATATGATTCTTGCCGGGAGTGCCTGAAATTGTCCACGTGGTATCGTCAGCATTCCGGGTGATCGTCAGGAATGAAGGTAAAGTAAAACTTTCCAGGCTCAGGCTGTCGCCGTAAGGCAGGTCAAGATCAGACGCGGTCAGAATATACGAATAGGGCTGTCCTACATGCGCTGTAGTTGCTGGCGTCGATAATATTTCGGGCCTGCTATCGACCAGGAAGAACACGGTATCAAATGCTTTCTCCTTATAAAACGTGTCCTGTGCCTGGATTACCAGCTTATTGATCCCCCATGCGCTATACGTTGGTGTCCAGGTAAGCGTAGTATTAACCGGATTTGCGGCTGCTGTTGGCAGCGTATTGGAAAACGACATACCTAAAATCAGGCCGGAAGCCGCGGATAAATTCACCGCATCGTTTGTGTCGGGATGATAAGATCCGAAGGAGTGTATAGTTTGTGTACCGGGCTCCAGTGCATACAGACTGTTATTTCCAGGCGTAATCGAAGACCAGCGGGGTTTGAAAGATACATTGAAATTAATAACGGTATTGTTTTGCACACCGGCTTTGTCCTCGGCCGTAATATTCACTACATAGTCTCCCTCCTGGCCGTTCGACGGTTTCCATCCAAAATCCCCGGTTACAGGATTTGTGCCACTCGTGGTAAATGTTGCGCCCAGAGGCAAACCCGCAACACTTAATTTAGTAGTGTCCCCAGGATCCGTGTCGCCTGCTTTGATCTGAAAAGCAATCGAATCTCCGGGCTGTACGTCAAAAGTCGTTCCGTTCTGAGGCGAAACGGTGTAGTCGAAATCGGAAGGCGTAGACTCTCCTACGATGCGTATAAGAAAATCTATCATAATAAATGCCCCCTTCGAATCTATAACCTTCACACTCGTATTGTAAAGCTCGCCCTTGGTTTTGCCAATGGTGCTCCATGTCAGCAAACCAGAATTGCTGATCGCAAGATCAGTTGGCTGTACGGAAGGACTGCCGAATTGTCCATTAGGCGTAAACGAAAAGCTAAGTGCGTCGCCGTTGGGGTCAACAACCTGGATCTGGTAGCTAACAAACGTTTTGTTCTCCGGCCAATTAATAAATGGAGGGATGCTGGTAACAGGCGCATCATTGCCCACGCCTCCCTGCACATTAGTGGCTACCAACATGGATGCATTAGCATTGTTTGACAGGTTCAGAATACGGCAGCATTCCGTAAAAAAAGCAGTGTAGTTTGCTGCAACGGTCGGATAAGTTATCGTTGTCGACCACTCACCGTAAAACCAGTCTTCTACCTGATTCATGGCCGTAATTTTAAGTGTAATCACCTGCGTTGCGCCAAAACCTGGGTTGAACAAGCTTGTGGACACATTAGACCCGACAACAAAATTCTGGTTATTCGGGAATGCAGTCCGACGCCAGGCTTGCGTGATCTTAAATTTTACCTTGTTTGGCTGGCCCGAGACGCGCTGCCATGTTATGTTGCCATACCGGAAATGCGAGGCAAAGGCACTGGTTACGGACAACATCAGAAAGCTGATCAGCACCAGGCTTCTCAGTTTTGCAACTATTCGGTGTGTAGTTTGATTTTTCATACCGGGATTTTTAAATTCTTATCTATATTTTTTACTTGTTTCCGTTTTCAGAACTCATTTTATATAGATCCCATAAGTATGATGCAAAAGTTGGGAGATGATCCCCGGCTGATTGCCACTTAGTATGCACTTAAACATATAGGAGTATAAATAATTTATAATTACACTTCATCGATCTGCACTTATCCACCATTTTTTATACTCCCTCTTATTC
>CAMPKG010000356.1 GCA_946887085.1 uncultured Sphingobacteriales bacterium | reverse complement strand
GTTATGAACAACTCCTGCTTTCGCTGCAAAACACACACAGCGCAAAGGTCTTAGGAATCACCGGTCCTCCGGGTGCAGGCTAGAGCACCCTCGTCAACGCTTTGCTCCATTACTGGATAACCCAGGGAAAGAGAATCGCGGTCATTGCAGTCGACCCTTCTTCGCCTTTTAACTATGGAGCCCTGCTGGGCGACAGGATACGGATGAGCGAGTTCTATACTCATCCGAATGTATTCATCCGGTCTCTGGCCAGTCGGGGGGCTTTAGGCGGATTGCACCCTAAGATCATCGAGATAACTGATGTGGTAAAACATGCGCCATTCGACCTGGTGTTGGTGGAAACCGTGGGCGTAGGGCAAAGCGAAGTCGAAGTAGCCGGGCTGGCGGACTGTACTGTAGTAGCATTAGTACCAGAAGCTGGCGACGAAGTGCAGACACTAAAAGCGGGCATCATGGAGATAGCCGACATTTTTGTAGTAAATAAAGCCGACCGCGACGCGGCGGAGACGCTCTACCGCAACCTGAAAATAATGGTGCACGAAAAAGCACACGACGGTAACGAAATACCTGTGATAAAAACGATAGCCACCGATAAAAAAGGAGTGGAAGAACTTGCAGACGCTGTAGAACAGTTCCTCCGGGAGCACAACAGCGACACCGAAAAACGTCTGCACCTGCTCACCGAAAAAAGCTGGCAGCTGATACAGGCGCGCCGGATGAAAGACATCAGCAAATCCGGCCTTCGTTCTGCACTTAGCGAATCACTGAAGCAACCGGGTTTTAATATCTATGCATTCACAAAGTCATTTACCGGCGAGGCACAATGAATTTCATTAAGTTAGCGTTTAGTTTATGATGAACCTGCCGCCATACGCCTTGTATCTCACCACCTTTGCGGGGGCCTTGCTCATCAGCCTGATCGCCGCACCGCAGATCATTGCCATCGCGGGCAAGCGACAACTGTTTGATGTGCCGGATAATGACCGCAAGCTGCACAAACACACCACGCCAAGCCTGGGCGGCGTAGCAATATTTTTTGCTTATATCATTGTTACATCGCTGGTAGTACAACCTTCGGTATTTGATAAATGGCATTACATGATAGCCACATCGCTGCTATTCTTTCTTACAGGACTAATGGATGACCTCGTTGCCCTAAGCGCATGGAAAAAGCTGATAGCACAGCTCATCCCGATATTCATTATCGTCATTCCGGGCGATGTCCGGGTACAATCACTGTATGGCTTATTCGGTGTCGGTGAGCTTTCCTATGCCACCAGCATTTTCATCACCATATTCAGCATCACTTTTTTTACCAATGCTTTCAATTTTATTGACGGTATAGATGGGCTGGCCGGGAGCATGGGTGTGTTATATACGACGATACTCGGATTTTGCCTCGCAGTTACAGGAAACATAGGTGCCGCGGCAGTTTCCTTTAGCCTTGCAGGCGCTACGGCCGGTTTTCTCTGGTACAACATTACACCCGCAAAACTCTTTATGGGCGATACCGGTTCGCTGTTACTTGGGTTTACCATTTCAGTACTCAGCGTCCTGTTCATCAACTCTTACGATCCAGACAGGGAAATATTTAACTGGATACATGACGGGCAGCTGGCCATCATATTTTGCCTTGCTTTACTCTCGCTGCCTATAGCGGACTGCCTCAGAGTATTTTTTATCAGGATGAGTAAAGGAATATCTCCTATGCGCGCCGACAGGAATCACCTCCATTATTTTCTACTGGATGCCGGCCTCAGGGATTTACAGGCGGTAGGTGTTATACTATCGGTGAACATGCTGTTTGTACTCGCTGCCTATTTAATACAAGGCATGGGAAGCAGAGCGCTGTTTATTGTTCTCTGCGTAATGTCTGCAATATTCTTTACTATCGTCTTCTTCGTCCGCCGCAAGCACAAGCGAATGGTGCTTTAAACCTATTGCTGGATCACATAAGAACCATCGAGATAGCGGTACAGATATACGTTCTGGTTCTCGTTATACAGGAAGTTGTCGTCTTTATCCCATTTCGGCTTGATATTAAACCGTGTAAAGGGTGCAATACCGTTATCACCCAGGTTCTCATTGAAAATGGTGCCATACTTATTGAGCAGATAGGTATACCAGTACATAGTTTCATACCCACGGAATACCATCTCGCCGGGCTTCATTCCACCGTATTCCTTTTTGTAGATATTGGCCAGCGACTGGCCGGCCATAGTAGTGGCATCGAAATTGAACGGCGTGGTAATGAATACCGCCATATTGGTAAACACACCGGGCTTTTTCAACGAACTTATCGTCGTCCACGACGGCATACCATACACGTCAAACTTGTAGGTGGGAAAGGACCCGGCTAATAATTTAAGCAGGCTTTCCGCATAGGCATTGTCCAGTATGGTAACAACTACTATGTTCACCCCATTACTATCAAACAATGGTTTTAACTGCGCAGCTGTTGGCAATGCATTTACCGGAAGCTGCTTAACATCGTTATTGGCATTCAGCACATAGTTAAATGCGTTTTGCTCAGCGGGCACTGTAGTGCGATAGAGCAGTAACGGCTTTTTGCCGGGGTATTTGTTTTTGATATTCGTAACGATGAATTCACAATGCGATTGCAATGTCGGCTGCAAAAGGGTGAAGTAAGGATTGTCTGTAATGTCAGCATCCGATGGAGATAATGCAGAGATAAAGTTTACCGTGTGCTTTTTTGCGAACGAAGCCAGGGGCCGCACATACTGCGTGGGTACAGAACCGATAATGAGGTGGGTAGAATCCAGCCCACCCCTGTTGATCAGCTCCTGTGGTGAACCGGTAGAGTCTGTCACATCATGTACATACACGTCCACATCAAAGCCAAAAGAACTGAGCGTATCCGCAGCAAGCTTGATGCCCTCATAAAACTCCATTCCCTGGAGCGCTTTCGCCGGCAGCTTTCCTTTGAACGTCACCTTATCATCTTTTACCAGTTCGCCAAGGTATAGCGGGGCAAATATGTCTACCCTGTACCTTGCTTTTTTTTCTGTAGCTGGATAAACAAGCTCGCGTTTCTTTTTTACCGGCTTTGCAACAGGTTTCTCTTTTACGACAGGTTTCTTAGGTGCGGGTTTGCGGCGCTGTTCTTTCTTCTTCTTTTTCCAAAACTGTGCCTCGACCGGCTTGGTATACCCCGAAAGCAAAGCTGTAAAAAGCAATAAAAGTGTAACGGTACGTTTCATGATGCAAATAATCTATTGTTCTATTCCCATTCAATTGTCGCTGGCGGCTTTGAGCTGATGTCATAAACCACGCGATTGATGCCTCTCACAT
>CAMPKG010000355.1 GCA_946887085.1 uncultured Sphingobacteriales bacterium | reverse complement strand
TAATAAAACTGACGCTGAAAAATGAAAAGCCTTTGTCTCGCATCAACGCCATATATAGCGGAGGGGGCCCGGTATATTGGGTATGCACGGAAGAAGAGGGTATTTTTGCTATTATCAACAATACAGGCGTCGCAATAGGTCGCGAGGAAGGACTACCTGATAATTTCGTCTACAATGTCTGCCTGTTGCCTGGCTATCGCTTGTTGGCGGGCACGGACAGGGGAATTAGCGAGCTGTCGTTTGGTAATAATAAAATTTTAGCGCGTCAGTACAGCACTGCACAGGGTTTGCCCGATAATATTGTAAGAGTATTGGCACATATTCCCAGGTCAGCCCTCTACTGGTGTGGCACGCAACAGGGTGGCCTTGCTTTGTTTTCTGCAGCAGACAGATCCATCATTCCCTTGCAGGCCGATAGCGCCTGGAGCTTCGGACAGGTGAACGATATATTACCCCTGACCGATACACGTGCCTGGGTGGCAACTGAAGATGGCTACCTGCTGGAAGTGACAAGACAGGGAGCAAATCGTATACTTATCAAACCGCTGCATTTTGAGGGTAAGAGGCTCAATAAACTGCTTCGTGGAAGGTCGGGTATCATTTGGGCCGCGACTCAGCACGGCCTTACAAGTATGACGGCCGAATATATGCAGTATGTCAGGCTGCAACCGCCCTACCGCCTGGCCGATGTATCCGCGCTTGCCTGCGACCGGAACAACGTGCTTTGGATAGCCATGGGTAAGAATCTTTTTCATATTCCACTCAATGGAAATGAGCAGCGGCTGGGACACAGTGCAACATTGCCTGCACCGGTTACCAGTTTATATGCCGATAAGGAAAACCGTTTGTGGATAGGCACGCTCGGCAAGGGAATGTGGTGTAAAACAGGTGCAGGGCAGCCGGTGAACATCAGTGATATCCCTCCGCTGGCGAACGAAAGTATACTAGACATAACCGGTACATCCGACAGGCTTTGGGTTGCGGGGCTTAATGGTGTGGAGGAAATTTTTTACCCCGGCCAGTACACGCAAAAAATGGATCTTGTCAAACAGCACAATAAGCATTCGGGTATCGGCAGCGATTATGTATACCAGTTGTATGCCGATCGCAAAGGGAGAATATGGATGGCTACCGATGGTGCCGGTGTAACTATGCATAACGCGGGGGGGTACAAACATTGGGACACGGCCGATGGCCTGAAGAGCAGGGTGGTGTATTCCGTGACCGAAGACGCGGGTAGTGGAATCTGGGCAGCTACCCTTTCCGATGGCATCTTCATGTACGATGATAACAAATGGAGATCGATGCAGGAAATGGGGGTGCAGGACAAAAACATCTCTACTATAGATGCAAATGCAACGGGGCAGGTCGTGGTGGTAAACACGAAAGGCATCGACGTATGGTATCCCGCGAGCGGTCTTTTCAGGAATTATCCCCGTAAAATATTTGATATCGACAGCACATCAACCGTACTGAAGCTGTCAGCAAGAGATACCGATGGCAATGTCTACATTCCCTTTGAAGACGGCCTCATTATTTTCCGAAATATTTATGGCAGCTATGATATACGGCCTTCTGTCAACATCAGCGCGGTCAGCGTTTTTTTAAATGATGTAACGCTGGGCAAAACCGAATTTTCACCTGCCGAAAATCACATTAGCTTCAGGTTTGAGAGCGTGAATTTTGCCAATCCCGACAAACTGCACTACCGCTATAAGCTGGATGGTTACAATGAGCGCTGGATAGTGACCAGCGACGAATCGGTGACCTTTCCGCAACTGCCTGACGGACGATATACATTCCGTGTGCAGGCCTCTCTCAACAATGTTTTTCACAGGGCGGGTGAAGCTACCTATAGTTTCACCATCGCCAAACCCGTGTGGAAACGCGGCTGGTTCATTACACTCATGGTGCTCGCTCTCAGCGTAATAGTATATACGTACGTTCGCCTGCGCGAGAAGAACCTGCGCAAGGTATCCCTGTTGCAACGCGAACGGATGATGTTTGAATACGAACACCTGAAAAGCCAGGTGAACCCACACTTCTTATTCAACAGCCTGAACACACTGAGTGTATTGATAGATGAGGATAAGGAAACAGCAATGAAATACACCTCGCAGCTTTCCGACCTGTATCGCAATGTTCTTTCGCACCGTCACCGCGACCTGATATCGCTCGCCGAAGAATGGGAAATACTCGAGAACTATCTTTATATACAAACCAGCAGGTTTGGCAATGCACTGCAACTGGAGAAGCATGTGCCCGACGAAGTGATGGAAGCGCGCAGGATAGTACCTTTGGCGTTACAGATACTTGTGGAGAATGCGATCAAGCATAACGTTGCTTCGTTGTCAAGGCCTTTGAAGATAACGATAACGGCTACAAGCGAAACGCTTACTATCCGCAATAATTTTCAACCCAAGCTAAGCAAGGAAAAGGGTGAGGGGTTGGGGCTCATTAATATACGCAACAGGTATGCGCTATTAACAAAGAAGCAAATGAGCTATGGTGTAGAAAATGGACAATATATTGTAACATTGCCTTTGTTATGAACATAGTTATCATAGAAGATGAGATGCCGGCGTACAGGCGGCTTACCAAGCTGATCGAGGAGACCATTACCGGTGCGTCAGTTGTGGCACACCACGATAGCGTGCAGTCTGCGAAAAGCTGGTTTGAGCAGAACGAGGATCCGGACCTGGTATTTATGGATATACATCTTGCCGATGGCTCAGCGTTCGACCTGTTGAAGGATATTAAAATAGGTTCACCCATCATCTTTACCACTGCCTATGATCAGTATATAATGGATGCTTTTAAAGCATCCAGCGTGGGTTATCTTTTAAAGCCTGTGAAAAAGGAGGAATTGAAGGCAGCACTTGGGAAATTAGATGAGCTGAAAAAGCTTTTCAACAAGGGAGAGGAAAAATTAGCACAGGCTTTGTCACAACCTGATTTCAAGAAGCGTTTTGTCATCCGCTTCGGCGAGCATATCAAAACGCTTGCCGTTGAGGATATTGCTTATTGCTACAGCGAGAACAAGGCAACTTTTGCACGTACATTCGAGGGGCGCAGCTACCCCATGGATCATAACCTGGATGCCCTGGAGCATATGCTCGATCCTCAGCAATTTTTCCGCATCAACCGGCAGTACCTCATCAACCTGAAGTCGATAGACGAGATGAAAACTTATAGCAAGGCAAGGGTAATAGTAACACTGAAGCCACCGGTAAAGGAAGCACCGGTTGTGAGTTCTGAGCGCTCTGCTGATTTTAAGCAATGGCTGGCGGGGGAACTATAAGAGATTTGTTCTATTGTGCATATGTGAT
>CAMPKG010000354.1 GCA_946887085.1 uncultured Sphingobacteriales bacterium | reverse complement strand
GGCAGCGCAATGCGGAGTTCTGCATTGGCAGCCGACGGGTTTGGCGCGATGATGGCGCTGAGTCCCGCTGTTGATACATCCGCAATATTATCGGGGAAGGCGATGATGGTATTAAGTTCTATTTCGTCGAAATTAGTGATCTCGTTACCATCTTTATCTATCACTTTCGTCATGCTGAATGTGAACACAACAGGCGTTCCCGCAACCGCATTGGCAGGCACTGTAAATTTCAGCTCACCGATCTTTCCGTTGCCATTTATGTTCTGGTGGTCGGTACGTGCGTGCGCCCATTGCGCATTAGTGGTAGCCATTTTTGAATAACTAAGCGAGTTAGACGTGCTGCCTATCCAGCTGCCGGTCGAGTTAATGGAAGGAGCGCCCATCGTAATACCATTTACAGTGATCTTGGTCGCAAGCCCGTAAATGCCGTTCATGGGGTTTGCAGCTTCACCAAATTTCACCGGGATGGTTACCGTTGCACCGGGTTTCAGGGTGATGCCTGTGATATCCAGGAACAACGGTGGTGCGCCAGTTACTTTATTCTGATGGTTGCCCTTCGGATGGGTAAGGCCCCAGTTCGTAGTTATTGCACCGAGGTCGGTGGTGTTGACTGTACCGTTACCATCACAGTCGGCATGTTTCATATTCACATTGTTGGTCAGGAATGAGTTCGTCCAGTTAGCGCAGGGTTGAGCGGTCCAGGTGGTTGTAGCACCGGTACGTGTTGGCCCTGTTTGTCCATTGGCTATAGCTATTGCCAGCGGGTCGTAGATATTTACTGTGTAATCTCCGTTCGCATCGCCGGGCCAAACGCTGTCAGAAGCGCATTGCTGGGTGCGTACGACCAGGTGATAGTCGAGCACCTGTTTAGGGCAACCATTATCAGCCGCATTTACTTTCACGAAGAAATAAGGCAGTGTTGCGGGATTCATCGTAGTTGGCGTTGTCCATGTCATTGTTATCGAGCCTGTGCCCGGTCCTGATGTGGTGCTGTGGCCAAATGAGAATCCGGTTATTGTAGGGAAGGTTGGCGTCAGGAAGATCGAATCGCCAGCCGCGTCGGTAAAGTTCAGCGTTACGCTGTTCGACTGCCCGGGACAGGTGAAGTAATTGAAATTGGACGAGGACATAGGCAAAGTGACTGTTGCAGGGCCCATGGCAGGCAAAGACATCAGCACGATCTCGCGCATGTACGAGGCTACCAGGTTGCTGTTCCTGTATTCTTTGACCTTGATGGCTACAGCGTACGTACCGCTGTTTACGGTCATCATGGTCAGTGTTTTATTAGTGTTGTTCACAGAGCACACACCCGAAGCGCCCAGCGTGTTGGTAACCGAATACCCCGGAGCAAATGGAACGTTCACACCCGCGCTGCTCATCGGCGCAACGATCTCATACTGGATATCATCCGCTTCTGCATCGGCCGCCTGCAGCGGTACGATCACCGGCGTATTGTTTATGGCCATATGAACCAGGTGCCCGGTGACAAGCGGACTTGAATTAATGGCGCTGTTATTATCCAGCCGGGCTTCGATGTAAAAATTGCCCATGCCTGAAATATTGTATGCCGGTGAGCGCGCGCCGGCATTGTAACCAATGATCCAGTCGCTGGCCGGTGCAATGTTGGTAGTGGCCGTGTATACCCAGGTTTTAAAACCCGGCAATAAGGCCATTGGGTTCTGACATTTGTTCTGCGTACTGGCACAGGCGGGTGTTACATAGCTGGTTTGCAGCGAACAGGTGACGTTAAAATTGCCGCTCGTTGAGACCGATGATAAATTCACAATTTGGGTGTTACCCATAGTGGCACCTGAGCAGTCTGAATTGATAAGCAGGTAAATCGTGTAATTCGTGCCATTGTACTCATACCGGATCTCGCCACCGGCAAGGTGCGTGGCGAAAGCTTTTCCGGAGAGTGCAAGCAGGAGCAACAGAAGTAAGGTCTTGAGTTTGTTCATAGGATGAATTTTTGCGTTAGAAATGGTTGGTGTCCCTGGTATAGAGCCCAAATTGTCATGGAAAGGTTGGGTGAAACTGAAATAATCTCATACAAATAATAACTAATGATTAATAAAATACCGCCATATGTCACCTTACGGTAAACTCTGTTTCCTTGCCAAACCACTGAGATCAAAGCGGTTGTCTTAATATGTACAAAGCAAGGCAAGGTATAGGTACAAGTCCCCTGTGAGAACGGGGGGCTTTTGTTATTTTGCAGGATGACCTTACGCCAATGGTTATTGCGGCTTGCCTACCCTCTTTATAGTTTTATCACCGGGCTAACGAACGGCCGGGGTGCGGTCATTTCCAACACAGCGAATACAAGGCCCAATACCTCACTCTACGACCTTGACCTGATCCTTAACAATGGAGCAACCTTATCGCTTAGCGCTTTCAGGGGTAAAAAGCTTCTTTTTGTCAATACGGCTTCTGATTGTATTTACACGGCGCAGTATGCAGAACTGGAGAGGATGTATGAAAATTGCAGGTCAGAATTGGTTATCGTCGCCTTTCCCTCCAATGATTTCAACCAACAGGAACAAGGCACGGATCAGGAGATAGAGGATTTCTGCAAAACAAATTTTCACGTAGCATTCCCGATAGCCGCAAAATCGGCTGTGAGCGGTAAAGATAAAAATGCCGTTTACGACTGGCTTACCGATCCTGCAAAAAATGGATGGAACAGCCGGTCCCCGGATTGGAATTTCGCAAAATACCTGGTTGACGAACAAGGTGTATTGAGCCTTTATCTTGGCCCCGCGGTACACCCCACAGCCCTGTTCAGCCATATAGCCCGCAAGTCTGCGCGCTAAAGTTTTTATCTTGCACCCGGAAATGACGAAGAAGACGATACTATACGGCATACTCCTGGCAGCACTGGCCATCGGGCTCAAAATGCTGGAGTATAAATTTGTCATAAGAGATCATTCGCTGGAACTGTACGGCGGTATCATTGCCGCCCTGTTTATGATATTCGGGATAGTCGCGGGGAATAAATTTACCCGTCGCAAGGAGGTAGAAGTTATTGTTGAGCGAACCATAACAGTAACACCCGAACAGCCGAAAATAATTGCCACAGACGAACAGCTTTCGATCCTGGGCATGAGCAAAAGGGAATACGAGATACTGCAGCTGATGGCTGAGGGCCTGAGCAACCAGGAGATCGCGGAACGGATCTTCGTGTCCATCCATACGGTAAAGACCCATGTTTCCAATATCCTGCTGAAGCTGGATGCAAAAAGGCGCACACAGGCTGTCATCAAGGCTAAAGAACTGAAACTTGTTGCCTGATCTTTGGGCAGAACACCAAAAATCGCTCTAAAGTATGAGGACTTT
>CAMPKG010000353.1 GCA_946887085.1 uncultured Sphingobacteriales bacterium | reverse complement strand
TTTTAGGGGAGGTTAGGAGGGGTCTTTATAACACCTAACTTTTGTCCCTTATGGAAACTGTCACGAAACCGGCCGATTGGTTTGCGAATTGGTTTGGATCACCATATTATAAAATTCTTTACCAGAACAGGGACGAGCTGGAAGCACAGGCATTTGTTGAAAAGCTGATAGACTACCTGCAACCCCTGCCCCACAGCAGCATGCTGGATATAGCCTGCGGCGAGGGTCGCTATGCGGTGCAATTGGCAGAACACAATTTCGATGTGATAGGTATCGATCTTTCGCACGACAGTATTGAAAAGGCCAAGGCTTCTGAGGACGACAACCTCCAGTTTTTCGTGCATGACATGCGCTTTCCTTTTTACATTAACTATTTCGACTACGCATTCAATTTCTTCACCAGCTTCGGCTATTTCGCCCACGACCGTGACCACCTGATGGCTGCCAAATCGTTTGCAGCGGCGCTGAAGAAGAACGGACTCCTCGTAATAGATTACCTGAATAAAGAACAGGTACTGGCTGGATTGATACCTGAAGAGATCGTACATCGCGGCAGCTATTCTTTCCATATCAAGAGAAAATTCGAGCGCAACCATATAGTGAAGGACATAGAATTTACCGATGCCGACGGCAAGCACCGGCATTATGCTGAAAGTGTAGCTGCATTTACGCTGGCCGATTTCATCAGCATGTTCAAGCAGGCCAAGCTCACTTTGGTAGGCACGTTCGGCGATTACCAGCTCAACTCCTACCATCCTACCGACTCGCCACGGATGATCATGATCTTCAAAAAATAATATGCTGAATACCATCCGGGATCTTTTCAGAACCTTTGATTATGCGCTCTGGTACTATCTCAATACCGAATGGCATAACTATATCCTGGATGCGATCATGCCCTTTGTGCGCAACCAATGGACATGGGCGCCACTCTACCTGTTCCTCCTCCTGTTCATGACCATGAACTATAAACGCAGGGGGTGGATGTGGTGTTTGATATTTTTGCTCACGTTCGCCATCAGCGATTACCTGAGCGCCTCTGTGATCAAACCTTTATTCGCGCGCGTGCGACCTTGTAATAACGAGATGCTGGCAAGCTATGTGCACAACATTGTTCCCTGCGGTAGCGGGGCCAGTTTTCCTTCGTCGCATGCAGCGAATCATTTTGCGCTCGGGGTGTTCATGGCTATGACCCTGCACAAACGCGTAAAAGGAATCTGGTGGATGGCGATGACCTGGGCGGTTTTAGTTGGTTATGCACAGGTATATGTTGGTGTGCACTTTCCTATGGATGTGATCTGCGGCGGGATGCTGGGCGCAGGCGCAGGCATATTTACGGGCAGGCTGTTCAACTATTTCTACGGGCTCGATAAGAAACTGAAACCTGTGCTAGCCACCAACCAGCAGGGCGCAGATGATACCGGTACTCACTCCGGCGTTTAAAGATTCTGCCCCACCAATGCGCGGGATGGTAATGCGGTTAATAGCTGATTGCAATATTCTATCGGAAACGCCTTTCGATTCATTGCCGATGATGATGATGCCTTTACCGGGTTTCTTCAACTGGTAGATATTTTCTCCATCAAGTGTTGCGGCAAAAGCCGGAAGGCCTGTTTTAGGTATGAATTCTTCCAAAGGCGCTGTCCTTATATTCACACGCAGGTGACTGCCCATGGCCGATTGAACTACTTTAGGATTATATACGTCCACACAGCCCGGCGAACAGGCTATATAGTGGATACCAAACCAGTCAGCAATGCGAATGATGGTGCCCATATTGCCGGGGTCTTGTATATCATCCAGAGCCAGACACCAGCCTTCCTGCGGTAGCTGTTTGGATGGCTCCGGCATATCTATGACCAGCAAGACCTGGTTAGGGGTTTGCAAAGCCGATATAGCTTCGAGCTGATGTGCCTCTGCAATATGCAGGGCAGCCTCGCCATGTTTATCGACAAGGCCCCGGTTTAGCACAGCCCATTCTTCAGTTGCCACCACCATCTGGATACGCGCATCCGATGCCAGCCATTCACGGGCTATTTTATCACCTTCGGCAATAAATACATTGTGCTCTTTCCGGTATTTTTGCTGCGATAACGACCGAATATATTTATTTTGCGCCCTGGACAACATAGGGAGCAAAGCTAAATTGAATTGTTTTAACCTGATACATGAGCTATAGAAGAATTGCCGTCATTGCCAGTACATTATCCTTGCTGATAATTGTGCTTGTATCAGGAACGGGCTGTAACTACACCCGCCACATCCCCGAAGGCCAGCACCTGCTTCGCTCCAACTCTATCAAAGTACGCTCTAACCAGAACATTACCCGCCGCGGTGAACTGAAGGATAATCTCGAAGGATTAGTTTCGCAAAAACCAAATACGTACATACTCTGGTTTCCCTACAAACTCTGGCTGTATAACCAACGATATGATAAATACCAGAAAGACACTTCCAATTTCCAGCTGAAATCGAAGACGGTGGAACCGCCTGTTATTTACGACAGCTCGTCAAAGCGCCGTTCAGTGCTGAATATGAAAAGCTACCTGTTCAACCAGGGGTATTTCTATTCCACCATCGACGACACCACTACCTTCAAAGAAAAGAAAGCCTTTGTTACTTATGATGTAACGACAGGCCCCAACTACCTGATCAACCGGGGTTACTACGATATCAGCGACAGCACGATCAATGCGATCGTTCACGATGCACAGCAGGACACGAGGCTAAAACCCGGTCTGGAATTTACCTACACCTTACTGGAAGAAGAACGCAGCCGCCTGATAGCATTGCTGCGTAACTATGGCTACTACAAACTGAATAACAACAATATTAGCTTTGAGCTGGACACTGCGACAAACCGTTTTGCCAAAGACCGCGATAATGCAATTGAGAGCGCCATTGATTTTATTGCCTTACAGAAGGATAAAATGAAGCCTACGCTCGATATCAAAGTGACGATGCGTGCTGACGATGACCCTGCCGCGTTTTACCGGTATGGTGTCAGCAGGGTGCGTGTCTTCCCCGATTATCGCGGCGGATCAGACTTTCGCGATTCTACCATGATCGTAAAAACCATCGGTAAGACAACATTCCGATACCACGATTATTACATCAGGGAAAACATCATTTACCGGCACCTGTTCATAGAACCTGATAGATATTTCTCGCAAAAAGAGTATGACCTGACGGTAAGTAAGCTGAATGAAATGGGCGCATTCCAGTCCATACGTATCAGCTTCACTGACGATACCGCAAAAGGAAATAACTGGCTCAACGCAAATATTTTTTTGACACCTGCCGACAGGTTTGATTTCTTCAGCAGCCTTGAAGGGTCTACCGGTAACACCTATGCAGCAGGTAGTGCTG
>CAMPKG010000352.1 GCA_946887085.1 uncultured Sphingobacteriales bacterium | reverse complement strand
GCAAAGAAGTAAAAGCAATGTGGCAATGGAAAGGATCGGTTTCATGTATATCAGCTGGATTAGAAAAACGACAGCCGTGATGCACTGCGCCACGGCTGCCGGAAATGGTTTATTTTAATGTACAAGTAAGGTCTTTGTTGATGGTAACCATCACCGTATTCTCATATTCCGTGCATTTTGCCTTTGCAGCGCGCTCTTTCACAGAGTTAACCTGGAAGGTGGTATTGCTTGCAGAATCCGCAGCGTTAACAGCAACACATTCGCAGGTATACTCCTTATTGCAGGAATAAAGGCCCAGGCAAAGGATAGCAAGAATAAAGATATTTCTCATTGTCATTTGTTTAATTGTGTCGCAAAATAATGCTTTCATCTGAGCAATAAAATAGGCAGGGGGAATTTTGGGGGCAATTCTTCATACTATACCCGGCGAAGCGCACGTTATGAGTCGACTATGACACGGAAATGCGCTCTCGCACTGCGGCTTTACAGCACGCTTCCCCTGATTTTCTTTGCAATGGTGCTGGTATGCTATTGTCAGTCCCAGCTGACATGGGGTGGCATCTCCTGGCAAAACCATTCAGGCGGCAAGCCTACCGGGTACGAGGTTTTCAATCCATGGTTCGATGCCATCCTCATTCCAACAGTACTGGGCATGCTTATACTGCCTTTCCTTTTTGCGGCACAACTACTCATCAACCGCGCCAAATGGCGCCGCTGGCTACCTGCGATCTGTGCTTATGCCGCCTTTTTCGTTTTTATTGCGCTCGCCGTCCGTATGGGTTGGTATATAGACTAATTGCCATACCAAACATCACGAAAAAAAATTATGGATTTAATTGCACTATGTATGTAAAATTCATACTTTTATAAGCAACAACGTATAAGGGGATTTTTTTTACACATTTTTAAACAAGGGAGAGAATGATTACCACCGAATTTGTGATGGCCGTGCTGTGCACGCCTCTCTCAGGCAAAGACCTGCTAACTGCCGAGCGCTCTAACAACGTACGCATCATCCGCAAGCTCGAGTACAACGAACACACTGATTATTTCCGGAATTCATTTCTTGCCAATTTTACCAATTCTCCATTGAAATTGATGTTCATTTTCGGGCTGGAAGATGTTATACTGGTAAGCAGTGCAGAGGATCAGCAACTGGTACAAAGCCGGCTCGCAATGGCTTAAAAAGCCTGTTGAACAAGGTATTAGCTGCGCAAAAAGGGTGATATCAGGCGGGGGAATGTAATAAATTTAGGCGGTTGGCTGCTTTTAACGTACCTTTGCATCAAATTTCGAGGCGTATGAGCAACAAGCTGATATTTAGAAAAGCTAAAGAGTTGCACTATAAAATTGGTGGTAAAAACCCACAAGTGCACATTGACGCCATCCAGAGCGAACTTCAGTTATCTCAGGACGATATGAAGTATTATCTTGATTCCCTCAGGAAACTCAGGCTTATAAAATTCAATGACGAAGCCCCTGAAAGCATTGAGATCACCAAAGTAGGCCTCAATACACAGATCTAACCAGCCGGTTGACGTAGTTGGCCACCGTTGCTTTAGCAATGATTGCTAAGGGCATAGATACTAATACCCTGTACTCAACTAACTCAATAACTTAATTACGTCCTCAACCGATTCCCAGCCTTCGCAAGGTGCAGATAATGAATGGCCGGGGGTAATGCGGCGGGGCCAGATCCTTACAGCAAAGCCGCATGGCGTTAATCACAGTATCGCGGTCGAGATGAGAATGGGCGGCAAGGATAGATCTAACCATATGCTCGGTCTCTGCATTCTCACGACAGGCCAAAAGTTTTACTGCACCCCTGGGTGGGGACGCATTCACCGGCCAGCCTTGTATAATGGCATCCCGCAAAGTCATAGAGCACCCATTTGTACTGGTGCCCAAACGTACCATTAAATCTCGTTGGCCGATACCGTGTTTTCACGGTATTTTTCAGCTTCGGCCAAATTTTTTTCTGTCAGGAAGTTGCTGATGATATCGCGGTAGAAGGGTGCGTGCGTCCAGTAATCGCTATGAGTAAAGGCAAACCAGCCTTTTTTGCCAAAATCGCAGTTGATGTTGGTGAGTCCCTCATAGTAGTCGAGCGCACCGCTTACATAGTCTTTCATGTCGTAATAGTTGCGCCAGCGCATATCATCCAGCCTGCGGCAAAGATTGTTCTTCACCTTAAAACCATTTTGCTCCTCGCCCACATTCCAGTCCTTTTGCTTGAAACCATGGAAGTTGTTGAGCAATTGCCTGCGTACAAACTGGTCGGATGGTATATTCTCACGCAGAAAGAAGGCGATCTTATCCAAAGGACTGCCAAAGGTCACAAAGCCGCGTAGCTGCTGAACTATCTGCCGGCCCTTCCGGCCCAGGGGTTTTTCGCAAATACCGTTGCAGTCGTAATTGTCGATCTTGCTCTCGTTTACCAGGAAATTGATCCGGTTAAGCGCATCGTAAGCTACCTGGCTGCCCAGCGAGTGCCCTGCTATTATTATCGACGGGTATGCCAGCTCAAAATCGCCCTCATCATTTGTTTTGTCCTTTCGCTCCACCAGGAACTGTATTGCCTTGACTGCGCCCTCCAATATATGCTTGCGCATGTCATAGTATTTGGATTTCGGATCCACCACGTTGTAGATCACTATATCACCAAGTATATTGGCCACATCGCGCAGTTTGCCACCAGTATACCTGTGTGCCTGCCGCTCCAGCAACACGCCACCTACCGGCACCAGCAACAGCAGCTTTTTCAGGCTATCCAGCAATAGGGTAAGCCATACAATGATATTTCCCATGATGCTGATGAAGGCCTTATACCGCAGATAGTTGAACTCCTCGTTTCTGAACAACGCACTCTGGTCGCCACATTCAATACCTAGAGCCGCATTGCGCTTATAGTATTTGTTGGCCCCGCGCACCACCCCCTGAAGCCAGTCATTGATATCGTTGAAGTCGGCCTTGTCTTCGGTGTGGTCGGCCCAGTAGTATTCGTAGAGGTCGATATGGTTATCATCGTAGAGCTCGTTGGTGCTGTCTGTGGAACTTATCAGCTTTTTGCGAATGCGCAATACATTATCGAACCAGGGGTCTCCATCGTTTTTTCTCTCAACTACAACATGTTCTACCAGGAAGTCGTTGATATCTCCGCTGCCGGCATACTCCGTTATCAACCCCCGGGCAAACTGGTCCATTGTTTCTAACGGCAGCTGGTTGCCTATACCGTGCACCACCAGGATGGCAGTGTTCTCCTTTACCCAATCCATACCATTCTGCTGGCCTGCCGCCAGCATTTCATTAGTACGGACATTTAATGCCTTTTTACGTGTTTCTCCCTTGTTCATGGTAACAATATTGTCTATACAATATAACAAAAAAAG
>CAMPKG010000351.1 GCA_946887085.1 uncultured Sphingobacteriales bacterium | reverse complement strand
CTGCCCTCTGCCATCTGCCATTTCCATCCATAATGATGGCTATATGGCGGGGCAACCTGCTGCGGTCAATGGATTGTAATAAGTCCATAAATGCTGAATAGCGCGTTTTTATAAAAGGTGTGCAAAGGTACAAAAATAGAAGCTAGTGCTATGTATCAAAATATGCACATAATGGTTTAACTGGACTTTAACTGCTTTTCGTTATAAATAAAACAATCTCATATACATGGTTAATATCACAGGAAAGGAAAATTTATGCCTTTGATTATGTATTTTTCTTTCACAATAGTGTCTATGGTAACAGATCTAAGCAGTCAAAATTCTGTGCTGTGCGAATGGGTGAGGGATTTGAGAGACAGCGAGCGACAAACCGACCGGATGCGCTTCCGGCGCAACCTGGAGCGCATGGGTGAAATTGCAGCGTACGAGATCAGTAAACACCTCGTATATCATGAGATAACTGTTCAAACCCCCATGGGTGAAGCCACCTGTCTCCAGTTATCGGCGCAACCTGTATTGGCAACGATCCTGAGAGCAGGCATACCCCTGCACCAGGGACTTCTCAATTATTTCGATAAAGCCGACAATGCATTTATTGCAGCCTACCGGAAGCATCACCGGGATGGCACCTTCGAAATAGCCCAACACTATATGACCAGCCCCGAGATCGATGGGCGGCCACTGATAATGGCAGATTCCATGCTGGCTACAGGAGCCTCACTGGTGCAGGCTCTGCAAGCACTTTCAGAGGTGGGCAAACCAAGCCAAATACACATCGTTTCGGCGATTGCTTGCACAGTTGGGATCGAATACGTGCAACGCAAATTCCCGGATGTTTATGTCTGGGCAGGCGCCATCGACGACGAACTTACAGCCAAATCATACATAGTGCCGGGGCTGGGAGATGCAGGCGACCTCGCCTATGGAACTAAAACCCAAGCATAAACCCAACGAAAATATTATTTTACGCTGTCTTGCATAATAAAGGAATTTGGCTTACTTTGGCTTTCGGAAACTTAAACTAAACATCATAAACGTTACCCAGATGAAGAAAATATTACTAGGAGTGGGTGCTGCATTGGTATTATCTAGCTCAGCAATGGCACAAGATCCGCACTTCACTCAATATTTTGCATCACCATTGACCCTGAACCCCGCCCTGACCGGCCTCACACAGTGCGACTGGCGACTGGCGGCAAACTACCGCACTCAATGGGGAAGCGTTTCTCCCAATCCTTATATTACGGGAACCCTGTCTTACGACATGTCAACCATGAAGGAAAAACTGAACAATGGCGATGCCGTTGGCTTCGGTCTCCTGGGTTTGTTCGACCGTTCGGGATTAGGCGGCCTGCAAAATATAACCATCGGAGTATCAGCAGCTTACCACAAGGCATGGGGCGTTGAAAAACAACATACTTTGTCTTTAGGTGTTCAAGGTGCATTGGTACAGAAGAATATCGACTTCAATAAGCTGAAATTTGAAGACCAGTTCGACCGCCAGACAGGTGGTACACCTTACAGTACCAGCGAAAATCTGGCAAATGCTGATCTTCAATATCCTGACTATAACATTGGTTTGATGTATTCTGGCCGTGTTTCTGAGCACGCAACTGCTTATGCTGGTCTGTCGGTTTATCACCTTTCTCAGCCGGTTGAGTCTTTCCTCAGCGAAAACCACAAAATACATTCACGTTATACCGGTTACCTGGGTGGCTCTTTCGACCTGAATGAGAATATCGTACTGTTTGCCAGCGGTTTGTATCAAACCCAGGCGGCTGCCCACGAGATCATGACAGGTGCTGCTGTAGGTTTTGTACTGAACCCAGGACATGACGAAGAGTTCGTAAAGAACACATTGCTGTATCTGGGTGCATGGTACCGCTACGGAGACGCTCTTTCGCCTTATGTAGGTTTTGAGTGGTCTAAGATGAAACTTGGTATCAGCTACGACCTGAACTTGTCTAGCTTCTCACCTGCTACTAACGGTAATGGTGGTTATGAAGTTTCCCTGGTATTCAACGGCTGCCTGAACAAGCGCGAGTTCACACGTACTCCGAATGTATCTTGCCCCCGTTTCTAAAACTGATCCTGGTAACAATATCGAAATCCCCGCAAATTGCGGGGATTTTACATTTAAAGTCCTTTTGCCTTGCTGACGTATGGATTGCACTTAATAAAGAACCTATAAGGCGCATAAGCATCTTCCTGCGCATAGGCAACGCCTACCCTTGTGCCGGCAACGATCTCCTTCTTTTGAACTTTGATACCACGATCTTCAATGGTTATTTCGGGGCCTAGCAAAGATAGTCCTGTGTGCCTTGTATGAATACCTAATGCCATGCTCATAGCGCCAGGGCCAGCTGTAAGGGACGGCTGTAGTTTTTCTTTCCCTCTGCGATCAAGCATATGTTCGATGCCTTCGATCGGCTCTATCGCTCTTATCAAAACGGCATGTGGTGTTTCAGCCTCATGGGTGACCACATTGAACAAATGATGGATTCCGTAGCACAGATAGACATAGGCCACTCCTCCCTCTTTGAACATTGTCTCAGTACGGGCGGTGCGTCTATTGCCAAAGGCATGGGATGCTTTGTCTATTGCTCCTGCATATGCCTCTGTTTCCACGATAATTCCCGAGGTCTTAACACCATCGAAATTGGTCACGAGTACTTTGCCCAAAAGCTCTTTAGCGATCTTCACTACGTCCGTCCTTGTATAGAATGATAATGGCAAAACCATGTTCCAAAAATAGCCATTGGTGCAGGTTACATCAAAAACGTATTTTTAGCCCATGAGTACGCCGGGAACTGTCTACCTGATACCAATACCCATTGCCGAGAACGCCTTGGACACCTTGTCTTCAGAAATAAGCAAGCATACACTTGAGCTTAAATATTATTTCGTGGAGAATGTGCGCACAGCCAGGCGCTTCTTAAAATTGCTTCACCGTGAGCTGGTCATCGACGAGCTGCAGTTTTCTGAGATCGACAAACACCATGGCCCTGATAAAACCTTATTCCGCAAATGGATCAAAGAAGGCCATAACGTAGGTATCATGAGCGAAGCAGGTTGCCCCGGCATTGCTGACCCCGGCGCGGAGCTTGTCGCAGTGGCTCAAGAGATTAACGCAACTATAATTCCCCTGACAGGACCAAACTCTATGATACTGGCACTGATGGCCTCAGGCCTCAATGGCCAGAGCTTTGCATTCAGCGGCTACCTCCCGGTAAAAGAACCCGCGCGCAGCCAGCGCATCAAACAACTGGAAGCACAATCGGAAAAGGAGAACCAGACACAGCTATTCATTGAAACACCCTATCGCAACAACAACTTGCTTGACGATCTATTGAAAAACTGCCAGAACAATACGCGCATCTGCATTGCCCAAAAT
>CAMPKG010000350.1 GCA_946887085.1 uncultured Sphingobacteriales bacterium | reverse complement strand
TCACTATCACAGGTCGTGGTACAGTGGCTACAGGCCGTATCGAGCGTGGTATCATCAAAGTTGGTGAGAACGTTGAGATCGTAGGTTTCAATGATGCTCCGCAGACTTCAACTTGTACCGGTGTTGAGATGTTCAAAAAACTTCTCGATCAAGGTCAGGCTGGCGACAACGCCGGTATCCTGCTCCGCGGTATTGAGAAGAAAGATATCCGTCGTGGTATGGTTATCTGCGCTCCTAAGAGCATTACTCCGCACACCGAGTTCAAAGGCGAAGTTTACGTATTGAGCAAAGAAGAAGGTGGCCGTCACACTCCATTCTTCAACAAATACCGTCCTCAGTTCTACTTCCGTACTACCGACGTAACAGGTGAGTGCGAACTGCCTTCAGGTGTTGAAATGGTGATGCCTGGCGATAACGTTAACCTGCATGTAAAACTCATCGCGCCTATCGCGATGGAGAAAGGTCTGAAATTCGCGATCCGCGAAGGTGGCCGTACAGTAGGTGCCGGTCAGGTTACCGAGATCATCAAATAATCAGTTGATCATAATATTGAGAATAGCCCCGTACGTACGGGGCTATTTCTTTATGGTATATTTGAGCAATGGAGAAGCTCACCTACCTCAACACCGCTGCGGCTGGCTTGTTAAGCCCCGGGTCTCTGCAAAGCAGCAACGAATTCCTGGACGCCCTTACCACCAATGCCAGCGCCCGCTCAGAACATTGGCGTTTCAACGAGTTCCCGAAAATGCGCGAAACCCTGGCGGCATTCATGGATGCCCCGGTAACTAACGTTGCCTTCATTCCCAATTTTACCTTCGGCCTTACCTGTGTTGTTCATTCTCTTCGTGGCGATGAAAAAGTATTGCTTTATAAGAATGATTTTCCTTCTGTGATCGAGCCTTTCCGGATCAATAGTTTCGATATTACCTGGCTGGAGGATGAGGATGGTTTTATGATCTCGGTTGATAAGATAAAGCAGGTGCTGACGGAGCGAAAGATCGATGTATTCGTTTTCAGCCATGTGCAGTATGCCACAGGCTATAAGGCCGATATCTATGAGCTGGCAGCGTTCTGCAGGCTGAATAGTATTCTTTTTATAGTAGACGTTACGCAGAGCCTCGGCGGAGTGGAGCTATCGGTAAGCAAGCTGGATGCAGACGCGGTAATTGGCAGCAATTATAAATGGATGAACGCAGGTTTTGGTACGGGTGTGATGTACGTCTCGGATAATTTCCTGAACAAGTACACACCGAAGGTCGCGGGTTTTGGCAGCTATACCATCAAGCCCGATAAGATGTTCTACGAGCCTTCGGCACGCAGCTTTGAGCCGGGGCACCTGAATATACCCGTGCTGTTCATCCTCGAGGCCGCGATGAAGGAAAAGATGCAAAAAAGGATGGATAGTATCGAGCAGCACAACAGGAAACTCACGAAAACATTGCTGGACGGCATTGCAAAATACCCGGTAAAGCTGATTGGCGATGCCGGCATGGAGAACAGGAGCTCGATCGTTATCATTAAAGACGAAAACGGCCTCGGCGCGCACATGCAAAAGAACAACGTGGTAGTTACCCACCGGGGCGGAAACCTGCGCATGAGCATGCATTTTTACAATACGGAAGCGGATATTGAGAGCTTTATTGCCTGTCTGGACAGCTTTTATACAGCCAACGCATAAGAATAAAGAATGTATATTATTTTTCTTAGGAGGAATCATTCCAAATCAGAATAAATTTCCTTAATTTCGCCTCTCTTATGAGAAGTCAAAAGGTCAACTTTTGGCTTTTTAGTTTGAGAAAAGAGTACTGAGTAAAAAGTACAAGTATAAGAGCCTTTTGACTTTTGAATTTTTACTTTTGACTTTGAAATACGGGCATAGTTCAACGGTAGAATAGAGGTCTCCAAAACCTTTGATCGTGGTTCGAATCCGCGTGCCCGTGCAGCGTAAGCTAATGACTGGTCAATTGATTGATTATTAGCCTTATATTTGAGATTCACATTTAAAACAAAATCCGGGGCGATCCCTTAATCAGGTAAGATCCCGGTTCTGACCTATGGCAAAATTTGGCGGTTACATACAGGAAGCATACGACGAGCTGGTACACAAAGTGACCTGGCCTTCGTGGGACGAGCTGCAACAAACAACTATCATAGTACTTGTTTCCCTCGTTATCATCACCATAGTGATCTTCGGTATGGACTTCGTATCTGAGCAGGTATTGACTCTGCTGTACAGCATTTTGGGTAAATAAAGCATTGAGCAATGACTGAAGCTACAACTAACCAGGAAACCAGTACAGCGCCGCAGCAGGAAACCAAGTGGTATGTATTGCGTGTGATCAGTGGTAAGGAGAAGAAGGTGAAAGAATACCTCGACAAAGAAGTGAAGATAAATGGCTGGAGCAATGCCATCTTCCAGATACTTTGCCCGGTTGAAAAAGTGTTCAAGGTGGTGGCCGGTAAAAAAGTGCTGCGCGAGAAGATATTGTTCCCCGGTTACCTGATGCTGGAAGCAGCAGACGGCAAACTGGTTGACGATATGATACAGACCATCAAGAACATTACCGGTGTTATCCACTTTCTGGGTAAGGACCATCCTACGGCGCTCCGCAAATCTGAAGTGAACAAGATGTTCGGTAAGATGGATGAAGTGAGCGAGCAGGGCATAGGTTACGCCGAGCCATACATCGTTGGCGAAACTGTGAAGATCACTGACGGGCCATTCAACGATTTCAACGGCACTGTTGAAGAAGTGAACGAAGAGAAGAAGAAACTGAAAGTAGTAGTAAAGATCTTCGGCCGCGCTACACCTGTAGAGCTCAACTACATGCAGGTAGAGAAAATAGCTTAATCTTTAATTTAGAAATATTGGAAAGCCGCTCATGAGAGCGGCTTATTTTGTTTGCCATCTGCTGGATGAAAATAACCATTCACCGAATGAAAGCACGATTTGGCCGGATGACGATGTTAATCAGCGGGTTATACCTTGACCAGCCTATCGGTTATTTGTAGTTTCACGTATAATTATTCCGATATCACCAAACCCACCATCACATGCAACTATTGAAAACAGTTCAACAACTGGAACATCTGAACTACCTTATAAGGACCCATTCCACGGGAAATCCCTCTGCTTTTGCCTCAAGATTGCAGCTTTCTGAAAGACAACTTTACCGGCTTATTGAAGAATTGCGAGATCTGGGTTTTCCGATCAGGTATTCTGTCAAGCAACATTTTTATTATTACTCGGAAGATGTAGAGCTTACTATATCCGCTCGCGTGAACGGGAAAAAAATAATTGGAAGATAGGGAACTGACATTAAATGGCAGAACGCCACTATAGGTTTGTACTTTATTCATTATTCACCTAAATCAACATGATTATGAAAAAGTACATTCTTTTTATGCTTTCATTAGGGATAGGGTTGGCAA
>CAMPKG010000349.1 GCA_946887085.1 uncultured Sphingobacteriales bacterium | reverse complement strand
TGTGTCCATAGACCGTTACGGTGTCTTACTATGATAAGAACATCCTGATTACGTATCACGGCAATCATCCCTAAGTAATGTGTTTGCAAAATACAATCATAATTTTTCCCAAACAGGCCATTTTTAAACCAAAATCTTTAAGTCTTTTAATAATCCTGTTCGATGAAGTCAATTCAGGTCGCAAATATAAAAGTCGCTACTGTAGTAGTTTTTATACATGCCATTTTGGTAACATGATTTACTGGCACTGTGTATCCCATGCTGGGTTGGTTAATTTTAAGTTCAAATCGAATTCTGCGATATTTGCGAGAATGGATTAACGGCACTAAACGCATTGAAAATGAAACCAATTATTGATCATATTCAGATAACGGTAAAGGATTTGAAAGTCGCTGAACCGTTTTACGACAAGTTAATGTCCATTCTGGGATTTGATCTCGGCCGAAAAGTAAAAGGCACCGTAGCAGCCCACGATTTTGACGTTGTAGAGTATATTCATCCCTTGCTCATTTTTGGTATCAACTCGCCACGGGAGTCCTTTAAAGAAGATACTGTTCACCGCAGAAAACCTGGCTCTCTGCATCACCTTGCCTTTAAAGCGGCATCCGGGGCAGAAGTTGATGAACTTTATCAGAAGATAAAGAAACGGAAGCGCAAATAGTTGATCCGCCAAAATTCTATCCCCAGCATGGCGAAAAATATTATGCACTCTTCTTCAAAGATCCTGACGGGATAAAATATGAGATCGTTTTCGAGGAACGGGATCTTTGACAACTCCTGAGTACACTTACAAAATAAGTAAACCCATTTTATACAGCGTATTAATCGGCTTATTGTACCAGAAAAGATCAAAATCTTCCAGTCCTGCGGCTTCGTAGTTTTCTTTTACTTCCTGCAGCGTATATGTTTTCACATTATTCACTGAAAGTTGCTGCAGTATCGACGCCAGCCATTTGCCAGGTTCGGGTTCCGTTTTGATGTTCAGGATTTGTGTCTTGCTTTGGAAATCCAGCGAGGCTACTTCCCAACTTGCACCTTTTTTTGATTTGGTGGTAATGTCAATAGTGGGCAGCTTACCCAGGTATACCACTTTGGCATTGGGTTTCGCCGTCACATATTCGCTGTCTTCGAGTGCGGTGGTTATGAAGTCGGGTGGTACAGTTGTTTTCGGCACTTTGAAGTCGAACCATTTTTGTAGTGGATAGTCGAAACAGGCGCCATGCATATAATTGTGCAACGATTTCTTCAGTCCGAAGCCGAAGCTATCATGATCGGCGCCGGTAGTATCCACGTACTCTATGTCGTTGTTGGCAAATGCACCGACCGCCGCGTTAATTTTCTTTACACCAAACCTGTCAGGTTCTAGACCGACAGGGCTATGGGCCGTCATGGCAAACCGGTGCCAGAAGGCAGACTGCAGGATACCTGCCTGGAACATCTGGCGCACCATTTCCAGTGAGTCAATTGTCTCCTGTGTTGTTTGTGTGGGGAAGCCGTACATAAGATATGCATGCACCATAATACCGGCTTCGGCGAAGTGTTTATTGACCCGAGCTACCTGCGCTACGGTAATGCCTTTCTGAATGAGCTCAAGCAGCCTGTCGGAAGCAACTTCGAGTCCGCCCGAAACCGCGATACAGCCCGAAGCCCGCAACAACAGGCACAGGTCGCGCGTAAAGCTCTTTTCGAAGCGGATATTGGTCCACCAGGTGACGTTGAGTCTGCGTTTTATGATCTCCAGCGCCAGCGCGCGCATCAGCGCGGGTGGGGCAGCTTCATCTACAAAGTGAAAACCTGTTTGTCCCGTTTGTGCGATGATTTCTTCCATACGGTCGCACAGCAGCTGCGCAGTGATGGGTTCATACAGGCGGATGTAATCCAGGGATATATCACAAAAAGTGCATTTTCCCCAGTAGCAGCCATGCGCCATGGTCAGCTTGTTCCACCTTCCATCGCTCCAGAGGCTGTGCATCGGATTCACTATCTCGATAGCGGATACATAATCATCGAGCAGAAGATCGCCGTAGTCCGGAGTGCCTACCTGGCCTTGCTTATAATCGGCGCAAGACTTATTATTTATGTAGGCTACCTGGCCGCTGACCAACGTAAACGTTCGTTTCAACTCATCGATCGTTTTTTCACCACGGAGGTGAAGCACAAGGTTCTCCATAGGCGTCTCTCCGTCGTCCAGCGTTATGAAATCAAAGAATTCAAAAACACGTGCATCGGAAAGCGACCGCAGCTCAGTATTGGGAAAACCGCCTCCCATAGCCAGTTTTACATTCGGGTAGTGTTGCTTTATCCACTGTGCACAACGGAAAGCTGAATACAGGTTGCCAGGAAAGGGAACAGAGAAGGCAACGAGCATCGGCTGCCGTCGTTCCACATGTTTGCTCAAGACATCGACAGTGATCCTGTCAACGTAAGTCAGTTCCTGCCTCAGTGTAGCATATAATTCATCAAAGCTGTTCGCCGACCGTCCAAGCCTTTCCGCATACCTGCTGAAGCCGAAATGTTCATCGACACATTCGCTCGTGAGGTCAGACAAGTCTTCAAGGTACATGGTGGCAAGGTGCTTCGCTTTGTCTTGCATGCCCATGCTCCCGAACGCCCACTTCAGGTCGTCTAATTGTGAGAACCTGGAGGCCTCGGGCAGGTAGTTACGAGTGCAGATAAGGTGCGCAAGAGTAGGATCTTTACCCTGCAGAAAACGTACCACGGGATCGACGGTCTGTATATAGTCGTCACGTAACGCTATCATCCTCCTGGTATTCTCCGATGCCCCTGCAGTTGCCTCCCCGATGTGTTCAAACAGCTCTGTAATGCCTTTTTGCGAGAACAAAGCCAATATCACCTCAATGCCCAGATCTGCCTGGTAAGACGAAATGTTCTTCGTATTCAGAAATCCCTTCAGATAGGCCGTTGCAGGATATGGGGTATTCAGCTGTGTAAACGGAGGAGTAATAAGAAAGACTGGCGCGCTCAAACTAACAGATTATGCTGCAAATTTACCATTTAATACGTAAAGCCGCTTCAATAGCGGCCTTACGATATTTGCAATACCACTATTGGGGAATTGCCTTATGGCCGCTTATAGCTATCCGATTCCAGGCGTTGATAACCACGATAGACATGATGATCTGCGCCAGGGTCTCTTCATTGAAATATTTTAATGCATTGTGGTATGTAGTCTCGGTCAGCCCATGTTTGCTGATCAACGTTACCTCTTCGGTTACGGCCAAAAGCGCTTTTTCTTCTTCAGTGAACAGGCTGGTCTCTCTCCATGCATTCAACAGAAATATACGCTGCTGGGTTTCACCTGCTTTCAATGCCTCTTTCGTGTGCATGTCAATACAAAAAGCGCAGCCATTTATCTGCGATGCCCTGATCTTGATAAGCCCTTTCTGAATGTGGCTGAGGTTGGACCTGGCCGAAGTG
>CAMPKG010000348.1 GCA_946887085.1 uncultured Sphingobacteriales bacterium | reverse complement strand
GTCATGGCGATGACATTGTTGGCCGCTGCAAGCAATACCGATGCGGTTGCGCAGAAAAAAGCGGTTCCGAAAGAAGCTTTCCAGGTAGAAGCTGAATCGTTTGCCGACCTGCAGGTGTTACGCTACCAGGTCCCGGGTTTCGAATCATTGACCCCGCAGCAGAAAGAGCTCTCGTATTATCTCTATGAGGCGGCATTGGCCGGCCGCGATATCATTTACGATCAGAAAAGTAAATACTGTTTGCAGGTACGCAAAACGCTGGAAGCTATCTACGGCAGCTATAAAGGCGACAAGAACTCAGCCGACTGGAAAAAGTTCGAAGATTATTGCGGGCGTTTTTGGTTCAGCAATGGTTATCACCATCATTACAGCAACGAGAAATTCATTCCTGAATGCTCCTTTGAATATTTTTCGCAACTGGTAAGAAACAGCGACCAGTCGCAGCTGCCCCTTGATGGAAAAGACGTCAATGCGTTTCTGAAGCACATAAACACATTGGTGTATGACATCAACTTCGAACCCAAGGTAGTAGACCTGAGGCCGGATGTAGACAACGTCGTCAATTCGTCCAACAACTTCTACGAAGGCGTGACCCAAAAAGAAGTAGAGGAATTCTATTCTCAATTTGAAACTAAGGGCGATGCGCCATCGTGGGGATTGAACAGTAAGACGATGAAGGAAAACGGTGTGATCGTGGAGAAGGTATGGAAACTGGGTGGCATGTATTCGCCTGCCATTGAAAGAATAGTTAGCTGGCTGGATAAAGCGGTAAAAGTAGCAGAGAACGATCAGCAGCGTAAAGCACTTGTACAGCTCGCCAACTACTACAGGACCGGCGATCTGCGCACGTTCGATGAATACAGCATTTCATGGGTGAAGGATACGGCCTCACGCATAGATGTAGTGAACGGTTTCATTGAAGTGTACCTGGACGCCATTGGTAAGAAAGGAAGCTTCGAAAGTGTGGTGTCGATGAAAGACCTGGAAGCCACCAAACGTATTTCCGCCATCGCGAAACAGGCGCAATGGTTCGAAGATAATTCTCCTTTGATCGAATCTCACAAGAAGAAGGAAGTTAAAGGTATTACAGGTAAAGCTATTATCGCCATAGTAGAAAGCGGCGATGCTGCGCCTTCTACGCCAATAGGTATTAACCTGCCCAATGCCGATTGGATACGCAAGAACCATGGGTCTAAGTCGGTTTCGCTGAGCAATATCATACACTCATACAACGTGGCCAGTGCAAAAGGCGGCATGCTGGATGAATTTGCTGTGAATGATGAAGTGAAGGCACGTGCACGCAAACATGGCAACCTGGCATCTGACCTGCACACAGATATGCACGAATGTATCGGGCACGCATCGGGCCAGATCAATGAAGGTGTGGAAACTACCGACAAGACTTTGAAGAACTACGCATCTACCCTGGAAGAAGCACGGGCTGACCTCGTGGCTTTGTATTACGCTATTGATCCTAAACTGGTGGAAATTGGTGTGGCGCCAAGCATAGAAGTTGGTAAAGCGGAGTATGACAGCTATATGATGAATGGCCTGATGACCCAGCTTACCCGCCTGAAACCGGGAGAGCAACTGGAAGAAGCGCATATGCGTAACCGTCAGCTAAACGCGCGTTGGGCTTATGAAATGGGAAAGAAGGATAATGTTGTTGCCTTTGTAAAACGCGACGGCAAAACCTATGTGCAGGTAAATGACTATAACAAACTCCGCGGTCTGTTTGGCCAGCTGCTGCGCGAGATACAGCGCATCAAATCAGAAGGCGACTATGAAGCAGGCAAGAACCTTGTGGAAACCTACGGCGTAAAAGTTGACCCGTTATTACACAAAGAAGTATTGGCACGTTTTGCAACGTTGAATATTAAACCCTATAAAGGTTTTGTTCAACCCAAACTGGTACCCGTGATGAAAGATGGAAAAGTGACTGATGTCAAAGTGGAATATCCAACCAGTTTCTACAAGCAAATGATGGAATACGGTAAGAATTACGCTTACCTGCCGATTCATAACTAAAGAGGTAGTAACAAAAAATCCCCTGCCGCAGCAGGGGATTTTTTGTTGTTAGAAGGCGACTTTGTGATCTGATATTTTGATGAGGTCGTTCTGGGTATAGAGATTAACAATTCGATATGGCACGGGTTTTCCTGTGCGCTGGACGGGTGTAAAGCGTGGAGCTTTGCTTAGCAGATCGACCACCTTATGTTCAAGGTCGTCAAAGCCTTTCATGGGGTAGTCATCCATTCTTATAGAAGCTTCCCTGTTGTAGACGAGATTCCCTTTTTCATCTAGTATGATCTGAAAGATGAACATCCAGTAAACGCCATCCTCAAGTTTTTCAAAATCCTTCCTGATATTGTCTTCAATATACTCCTGTATTTCTCGTGTTGTTTTCTTAACGCCCGCTATTTCATCTGCGCTCAATTCACTTTCTTTATAGATATAGCGGTCACCGATTCTTACAGGAAATGAGTCCATCTTCGCAATCTTCATATGCAACTCTCCGGTTACGGGGTCTTCCACCATCACTGTATCAGGCCCGGGCGCCCATAGCTCAAAAACATTCCCCTTATAGTAAAGTTTGTTGCCTTCCTTCCGTCTTTCGTCGGAGAAACCTTTTTGTGTAAAGAACAACAGGCAGGCCAGCAGCAACGGCGCCATCAGCAATTTCTTGCTTTTTGCAAATGCAGAAGTGTTTCGTGTAAGCATAAGGATGCGTTTTTTGATGGGTGAACGATTGAATGAATGCGATATGGCAGGGGCTGGACCGAGTATCGATTGCTCGACGAGAAAATGGCCATAATCTTCCGGTTTCTTTTCTACCGCGGCATCGGCCTGGTATTCATGGACCATCATCAGCCTGCTATGGTATAAATAAACCAATGGATGAAACCAGAGAAAAACTTTTGCGAGCTGCATCAGCGCAAGGTCAACAAAATGGAGTGCATGTCCGTGTAGCTCTTCATGCGTTAATATCATACGCAATTCTTCTTCAGAATAATTTTCCTTGCTGCTGATGAATACATACCTGAATGCTGAGAACGGAGTATGTGCCATACCTGTCTGCACTATTGTCCATACGCCATCTTTCGATATTGTACCGCGCCTGTACAATCTACGGATAGCAAATGCTTCGCGTGTAAGCAGCAAACCACTAACGATGACACCAGCAATGTAAGCGATCATCAGCCAGTCGACCGCCATGCCTGTACTTTGTTGAAGGATCGTTTCCTTCAATACTGCTGTTTCCGTTACCGGCGTCGTCAGCCCGGTAGCTTTGATCATTGCATCATTACTCCACTGCCAGAATGGTAAGACGAGGCCCAGCAGGAAGGTTGCCAACAAGTAGGTGCGGTTATATCCATGATACTTTTCCCTGCGCAGGAACAGGTCAAATATCAGCAGGCTGAGCAGCCAGATAGCCGTTGTGTTGAGCAAATGTTGCAGCATAGCT
>CAMPKG010000347.1 GCA_946887085.1 uncultured Sphingobacteriales bacterium | reverse complement strand
CTGTGCCTTTTCGGGACGTGCTGGAGATAATACCCGCTAAAGAGGCGGGATTGCATACCAGCGGCCGGACTGTTGAAGGCGATAGCAAGAACAACCTGGTCTGGAAAGCCTATGAGATGCTGAAAGCGAAATATCCTGAACAGGTTCCGGCACTGGACATTTACCTGCATAAACTGATACCGATGGGTGCCGGCCTCGGCGGTGGCTCGGCTGACGGCGCTTTTATGCTGAAGCTGTTGAATGACTACTGCAAACTGAACATCGCGGAAAATGAATTGGAAGATATGGCGCTGCAACTGGGCAGCGATTGTCCTTTTTTCATCCCTAATACACCACAATTTGCTAAAGGCAGAGGTGAACAGATGACTGCTCTTGAACTCAATCTTTCGGGTTACAGCCTGCTGCTGATCTGTCCGGAAGTGCACATCTCCACCGGCAAGGCTTTCGGGATGATCACACCACGACCGGCGCCTTTCAACCTGCAGGAACTGGCGAAGCTGTCTGTACCGGAATGGAAGGACCATATCAGCAACGATTTTGAGGAGCCGGTGTTTACGCAGCATCCCGAGCTGGCGGGCATCAAACAACAGCTTTACACCGGAGGGGCGGTCTATGCCTCCATGAGCGGTACAGGTAGCAGTATCTATGGGTTGTTTCCAAAAGGGAGACGGACGGGTATCGAGACTACGCTCAAGTATGAGATCTTTTTCCTGGAATAAAAAAGGCTGTCAGAACATGACAGCCTTTTTTACAAAACAACAGTTTTTTATTGCTGCTGTATGAACACCTTAGACCGGTAAACCTCTGCACCGCCGATCACCTGTATCAGGTAAATACCTTTGGCATTATCCAAATGCACATCGATGAACTGGCCACCTGTTGCAGGACGTGTAAGGATCAGTTTACCGTTAAGATCGGTGATCGTTAACCTGGCTTCGTCCTGAACCTCGGGTATTTTTACGGTAAAGTCGCCGCTGCTTGGATTAGGATAGATATCCAGCCGGTTCTCCTCTCCGAAATTGCTGAATTTAGGCAATAACGTATCGCAATCACCTAGCTGGGCGCCGGCTTTCAGCAAGCCATCCACGGCAGAAGAATCAACGCAAATCGTCTTACCGTTCTTATGGCAAACCTTCACTTTGCCGTCGCCGCAATCGATATTCACCACATTGATGGTGATCGAGTCTGTCAGCGAACAATTGTTGATCGTATCCGTAATGGTAACAAAGTAGGTTGTAGTTGAATCAGGACTAACACTGATCACAGGCGAAGTTGAATCCATTAACCCTGTCGAAGGGGTCCAGTTTATCATATAAACGCTGTTGCTGTCCAGGTCAACTGAAAGGTTAGCCGACTTTGGACCGTGTTTGTCATACAGGGTAACGACACCGTTCTTAACCAGCGAGGCCGGCGATACTGAAATAGTACCATCCAGCGTATCTACCGTAAAGCTGGCTGTATCGGTGCAGTTGGCTGAATCTGTTACGATCACCGTATACGTACCTGCCCCAAGACCCGTGAGATCTTCTGTCGAATCGCCGGTGCTCCAGGTAATGGTATAAGGCGCCGTGCCGCTGTCTATGGTAAGATCTATAGCGCCCGTGCTATCACATAGTATATCGGTTACCATAGCAGACAACTGAAGATCGCAGCCGCCGGGGCCACTGTTGTTCATTGTATCCATCACATGGATGTTTACCGTGCGCGTGGCTGTCAGGTTACCTGCACCATTATCCGTTAGTGTGTAGGTAATGGTGTGGAGGCCCGTATCGGTAACTGCCGGCGTCCAGCTGAAGGTTGAGCTCAACTTGGCGTTACCCGAGGTCATGTACATAGAAGCTGGCAGAGCGGGCGCCATAGATGCTGTGCCCGGTAATGATGTTGATGTTAATGTAATTGTATCCCCATTGGTGTTTTTATTTCCGTTAGTTTTTGCGAAGTCCGCGTCTTTTCCTGAAACAGTGAAACTAAGATTCTGTCCGACCATTACATGCAGCGTATCGTTGCTGCCTGGAGTAGGACCTACAAAATGCGGAGAATTGTTTTTGGCCATTGCAGGCACAGCGCCCAGCCCCACGAAAGCACAGGCCATAATACCGGCCTTGAATTTTGATAAAAGATCTCTCATCCTTAAAATGTTTTTAACGGTGAATAATCTTTCAAATCTATCAGTGAAATTTCAGCCTAAGCTCGGCGAGCGGGTTATATTTTTTGAGGTAATCCTTATCCTGCGCAACCTCAATAGCTAAACAATGCATTATATAAGCAGCAATACATAAAAATACACGAAAACGTACTGCATTTGATATGATAAAAAAATAGCCGCTGTAACAACAGCGGCTATTTACTATCCTTATAACCCCTGGGGGGTTGGGGTAACTATTTCACTTGCGCAACCAGTGCTTTGAAGCTTGCAGGCTCATTCATAGCCAGGTCAGCCAGCACTTTACGGTTCAGTTCGATACCTTTTGCGTTCAGTTTACCGATGAACTGAGAGTAGCTGATACCCTCTTCGCGGCAAGCTGCGTTGATACGAGCGATCCACAGAGCGCGGTAGTCGCGTTTTTTGATCTTACGGCCTACATATTTGTACCCAAGGCCTTTCTCCAATACGTTCTTGGCGACCGTATAGACATTTTTACGTTTACCGTAGAAGCCTTTGGCTTGTTTCAGTATTTTCTTTCTTCTCGCGCGAGATGCAACCGCATTTACCGAACGTGGCATATTTCTTAGTTTTTTTGACCCCGACTCGCCTTTTGGGAGTTTGAGGTGGTATTAAAATTTACACTTTCTTTTTCCTGCGCTCCTTTGGGAGGCGGATAATTTATCTTAACCCTTAAGGCCCAGCATGCGTTTAACCAGGTTCTCGTTCGCAGAGTGTACGAATGCAGCCTGGCGCAGGTGGCGCTTGCGTGTTTTCGATTTTTTCGTCAGCAGGTGGCTCTTAAAAGCCTTGTATCTGCGTATCTTACCCGTACCTGTAAGTTTAAATGTTTTTTTAGCACGGGAGTGAGTCTTCACCTTTGGCATGGTCTCAATTTTGGGATGGCAAAGGTAACACTATTTTAAATTCTTCCAAAATAATATTCCTTATACAGAATGATTTAGCGGGTTTTGGCCCTGGCTAAGGATTGCTTCGGGATCAGCGTCGTCGGAAAACATGCGAAATTTCCTGCATTTGACAGTTCACCGCTGACCCATGCAAAGTTAAGCCCTGCGTATGGATTTGAGGTTTCAAAACTCATAATTACCTGATGTTTGCCTATTTTTACGGCATTACCACCAGATTATGCCAGTACTAAGATTCAGGGTTTATTGGGAAGAGGACGACCAGGTGTACCGCGATATAGAAGTGCGAAACAACCAGACATTTTTAGAGTTCCATAAGGCCATTTTGCAGGCATACGAGTTTGACGGCAAGCATACGGCATCATTTTTCGAGAGCACCGACCGCTGGACACGGGGACGCG
>CAMPKG010000346.1 GCA_946887085.1 uncultured Sphingobacteriales bacterium | reverse complement strand
GGCGCTGCCAACGTCCCGTGGAATAGTGTATGCCTTGACCAGGCACTTGCCGGTGCATTCATGCTTCAGAGACGCCATATTCCGTATGGTCTTTGCATTGGCGTAAAACGCGACCTAACAGAGGATAAATTGCGAGCGCACGCCTGGATACTATGCGGGGGTAAAATACTTATCGGTGGTATACGCAGCCTGCAGTTTACACGGGTAGCAGTGTTCTCCAAAGACTTCAGGTGATCACATCCTAACGCTTTTCGCTATCTTACGACAGTTTTATGAGTGAAACCATCCTCAATCCAACGCGGCGCGTCAAAGAGTTTTTCGCGAGCAGCATCCGCGGGTTTGCCCTGGTTTGGGGTTCGGCGCGCAGGCTGACGCTCATCAACTTGTTGCTGTTCGTACTGCTTGCCATCATTCCGCTGCTTTCGTTCATGGTGCTCAAGGAGCTGATAGATCGCGTTATTAAGGAAGGCGCTATCAGCTGGGATTGGTCGGGGATATATTTAGTGCAATTTGGGTTGCTGCAATTGGCCAATATTGTCATTACCCAGTTTTCCTCTTATTACATGCTGCTCCAGCAACAGGTGATATCCGATGACATTGCAGTGCAGGTATTAAACAAGGCAGTGCAACTCGACCTCGAGTATTACGAAAATCCGGGTTTCTACGACGATCTTCATATGGCACAGCAGCAATCGTTGCACCGCCCTGCGCAATTGATCTCCACGGCGCAAACTATCATCCAGAACATCATTACCATCATCTTGTTCGCAGGCTTTCTTTTTTTGGTGCATTGGGCGGTGCCAGTGTTGTTAGTTGCACTTAGCATTCCGCTCGCTGTCAGTAAGGTTTTGCATGGTTATCAGCAATTCCTGCTTGAGAAGAACACTGTTCCTGTTCAGCGCAAAGCGGGCAGTTTGTTTAGTTATCTTACTACTGATACCCATGCAAAAGAGGTGCGTGTCTTTAATTTCGGCAAAGAGTTCATCAATCAATTCATACATCTTCGCCAATTCATTTTTGCAAAAAAGAAACAACTGCATTATAAATTTCTGAAGCAGTCGATCTTTATCCAGTTTTTCGAGGTTGCTTTTACGATCCTCATTTATTGCATACTTATTATGAGTGCGGTCGCCGGTACCATCACCATCGGTGGACTGGTGATCTACTTCCAGGTATTTCAACGTTTGCAGGCATCTATCAATAATCTTTTTCAAGCTGGCATCAACCTATTCCAGAATCATCTTTATCTGAAACAAATACTGGACTACCTGGATGCTGCTACAATTGTCAAGGACAGTAATGAGGCGAGGCCCATGCCGGCGCTTAGCCAAAGCATCCGTGTGAAAAATCTCAGCTTTACTTATCCGCAAACCGACAAGCAGATTTTGCATGATGTGTCGATGGAGCTGAAACCCGGTACCATCACAGCGATAGTAGGCGAAAACGGGTCGGGCAAATCAACGTTAATAAAACTCCTATGCAGGCTTTACGATGTGCCGCGCGGTGCCATTTCCATAGACGGCACAGACCTCCTCGACATTGCACAAGACGATTGGCGTGCTAATATCACAGCCATTTTCCAGGATTTTGGTAAGTACTATCTCACAGTTGAAGACAACATCGCTCTGGGAGAGAATCGCAGAGACGAAGCTGCCATGGACGCTGCCGCGTCGCGTTCGGGCATTTATTCTTTTATACAAAAGTTACCTGCAAAATATAAAACCATGCTGGGCCGTACCTTCAAGAACGGTGTACAGCTAAGCGGTGGGCAATGGCAAAAAATGGCGCTAGCCCGTGGATTTTATAAAAATAGCCGCATCATAATACTTGATGAGCCTACCAGCGCGATGGATCCAATTGCCGAGTATGGGGTCTTTCAAACACTAAAAGAAGAGCTTAACGATAAGATTGTTGTTCTTATTACCCACCGCCTCTATAACCTTAAGCTCGCAGATAATATTTACGTTTTTGACGACGGCCGTGTGGTAGAGCAGGGCCGTTTCGATCAACTGTTAGAGCGTAAAGCTGTATTCTCCACCATCTACGAAAAGCAGGCGATATGATGATGCTCCACCATATCCGTCAGCGCTACTCACCGGAAATGGCCCTAGTTGTGCTCATCTGTCGCGTCTTCTTTAAGACAGCCGATGGTAGGGAGATCGATACCTATACCGGAACGCAAAAAATAGATTGGTCCCTTTTTCGTCGTATCATCCGTACACACCAGGTAAGGCCGGTTGTATTTAAAGTATTGTCTGCATATCCAGCGGGCATTGACGCTGTTTTCCTCGATGATCTCCGGAAGGATTGCCTGCGTATCGCATCCGGCAATCTCTTCAAGCTGGAGGAAGTTCTGAAATTGCATGCAGGTCTAAGTGAGGCAGGTGTGAATAATATACCTTACAAAGGGGTTATCCTAAGCCATTTCCTGTTTGGTGATTTTATTACCCGTGAAACGGCTGATATCGATTTCCTCATCAAGCCTGCCCAGTTTTCTGAAGCCCGCAACATTTTGAGCAAACGTGGTTATGCTTCAGTTTACCAGTACGACGCAAAGTTTGAGAAGCAATTGTTGCGGTCTGATATTGAAATGCTGTTCGCCCGGCAAAGTGACGCAGGGCTTTTGAAGGTTGAACTGCATTGGCTCATCACCCACCGCATGTTCGATATTCCATTCCCGCTGTCGGAACTCTTTGGCAACACACAAACTATTACCATCGCAAATAGAAAAGCAAATATTTTAGGCATTCAGGACCATGCACTGGTATTGCTCATACATCACGGTGTCAATGATCTCTGGCGTTCGCTGCGGCATATTATTGACATTGCCGCTGTCGTCTCGAAATACAGCAACTCCATAGACTGGAACAAGATTGCCGCGGATTGCCGGCGGTATAATGTTAAGCACACCTCAGATGTCGGTTTCCGGTTATGTGCCGAGTTGCTCGGCCTTGCCGCACCGGCTCGCTTCGCCACCCATGAGGCGAACCAGCGTGTGATGGATTTTCTGCTCCATTTTCCCCCGTCCCATTGGAAGAAGCTGTCGAAAGAAAACATAAAACTCCAGCTGTCGTTGCGCGATTCTGTTTGGGACAAGGTTCGCGTGTACGTGTCCTACATTAAGACCGCATTCGTTCCCAGCATTCGTGACATGGAGGCCGTAACATTGCCCAGGCCGCTTTATTTCTTATATTATTTCATCAAGCCGTTGCTTTTCGCTTTCCGGCAGAAGTAGCGGATCGTCTCCGCAGTAGCGGTTGGCAAAAGTTGTCGATTGTTGTCGTTTTTCACATTTTTCGCGCTGTTTCAAAATCATATCTTATTTTCGGGTATTCATGAAAGACATTGCCGCCAGTGCCTTTACACCCCATCAACGGTTAGTGGTGTTTTTGCTGGCCATCACCCAGTTCACCGTCATCCTCGATTTTATGGTCATGTCGCCGCTTGGCGATATCCTGATTAAATCACTCAGCCTTTCGCCAACCCA
>CAMPKG010000345.1 GCA_946887085.1 uncultured Sphingobacteriales bacterium | reverse complement strand
CTTTCTATATGATCTGGTATAAGCTCAACTTATACCAGCACTATGAGAGTAGTATAGGTAGCTTATAGGAGATCAGTATAAAACCTTAAAAAACAAACCTATGGCAAAACTAAGCAACAACCTCATTATGCGAAACGTCCGCGGCATAGTAGGCGGGCAGGTGATATTTAAAAGACGGGCCGGCAGGATGTACGTATCGGCGCCGCCCGAGATTGATGAGAACCGCGTGCCCACAAAGAACCAGCAAAAGGCGCAGGGAAAATTCAAGCGCTGCACTGAATATGCGAAGGCCGCAGTGAAGGACCCTGCAACCAGGAGCGCTTACCTGGCGGTTGCCGGCGCCGGTCAAACAGCCTACAACATGGCTTTAAAGGATGCCTACAATGAACCGGAGGTGGTTTCATTGATTACCCAAGGCTACCATGGCGAGGCGGGCGACGTCATTGTGGTACTCGCAAAAGACGACTTCAGGGTGAAGATGGTAACGATCGCTATTTATGATGCCGTTGGTGAATTAATTGAGGAGGGAACTGCGGTTGCTAATGCTGACGGTTTAAGCTGGCTGTACATTACCACTTCGGCAAACGTAAACATCACCGGCTCCCGCATCATCGCCACCGCGACAGATGTTCCCGGGAATAAGGGCATGATGGAGGTGAGGGTGTAAGCTGTTGCTTATGTAAAAAGTAATTCTTAAAAAAAACAAAGAACTTTTGCGGCCTGTTTAAACCAACAATTTGGTCAATGAAAAGTCACAAATGAGAATTTCAGTGTCAAATTCAAGGTAAGCCACCGTATATTTTTTTCGAAAAGTCGCGCATCTGTATCTAAGCTTTCGCCAGGGAAGATAGCCGCAGGGCCGATGGGTCAACCTGTCATCAGCCAGCTTTTCAAAAAATATGAATGCTTCGTTTACAAATCCCTTGGCAGATTGTGGCAATCCAGCACCTTCGATAAAATATGAAACCTGCGCAACTGCATTGACCGCAGCATCGAGAATAGTTACTTTCCTTTGGCCCATTTATCAATAAGCTTATAAGCCATCTTTTTCCCTTGATCAAGAGACAACTTTTTTGCGGGAGGAGTTTTGCTGGCAGCTTTGGTAAGCAGTTGTTCGTATTCCTTTTGAGGAATAAGAACATAGGATTTCTTATCGATAGTTAACTTGTTCACCAATGATATTTTCTACAAATCTAAACAAATCGCCTTCCAAAAAAAAGTTAGAATACTTCAATCGTATTTTCGATCCGCAAAAAGCAACATTAACGACTTTCCGCACCAAAAAAGCCGGCATGATACCGGCTTTAAACTCATTCTGAATAAACCCTTACAATCAGCAGCTCTTTCATGGTGGTTATCACCACCCGCTTTCCCAATTGAAAGCCCAGCTGCTCTAGCCAGTTACCCGCTAATCTTATTTCGGGGGATGTGGTTTCGCTATAAGCGTTCTTTCGATACCTCGGCTGAATCTTCAGGCTTCTTACATCCGGCCTGCGGATTCCATTCTTCTGTATCTTTTTGTTAGCTCGCATGCGTATATAATTTTAAATATGCCTGGCGATGGCGCGAACTAACAAAAAGGAATTTTGAAGTGTGGGACTTCCACCCACTCTTCGCCAGGCAAAAGATTGAACAATTTGTTCCATCTCTTTGTTAATTCGCAAAGCAAATATCCAAACAAGCCTCTTTGTGGCAATGTGAAAAAGACGGTGCATCCATGGTTTTATAACGACGAAAAAAACATATTAAACATTCTTTCCGTTTGCGCTTTCGAGTCTTCAAAATGTCTTGTATCTTGCCAGGCGTAACTGCGCCTTCTCCCCTGATGACAATGCAATTCACTACTATACAACAGATCACCCTCGCCAACATGTTGTTCTTTCTCTCTACCTCACTTATCGGAATTGGTGGGTGATTTTACTAACGATCTGGTGCTTTTCCATAATAATCCAAGCTCTTGTTGAAAGGTTCAATCACGCTACAGACTTGACGTGGATCATGCTTGCAATTGTCATTATCTGCATAATACCTCTGAGAATTATTTGGAACAGTATACGCCTTTACAAAAAGCATCCTTCCTTGCAGCGCCCGATCAGTTACCATTTTCACGAGGTGGGATATAACATTATCTCCGGCGAAAACGAAACAAATGTTCATTGGAATGACGTTATATACAGGATCCCCATCGGACGATTTCTCGTGCTGAAGGCGCGAAATAAAAGTGATGCCATATTGAACACCAGCTATTTATCAGGCGAGCAAAGGAATTTTATTACCGGTATGTTTGATCACAGACAGCTACCGCATCTTGCGCCCGGAACTACTTACCAGAATGCAAGAAACGGCAGACATTTATATCCATTTGGTTGGTTCGGGCTGTTTCCGGTTGCCGGTGCAGTTGCGGGAGTTATTTTGCTTTACAAAGCGATCCATCAATATAAAAACAAAATTCTGGGAATCATCGGTGTTGCTGCAATGTTGCCGACGGTACTATTGTTTGGACTACCATTGGCATTTAAGCACATACCTGCCATGTCAGCAGGCTTCCAGGTCAATGCCTCCATGGACTTAACTAAGACTGTGCGGGCTATAGAATTTTACCGTTTGCAGTATGGTGAATATCCCGACAGCCTGCAGGCGCTCTTACAAACCGATAACCTGGCGCCGTTATACAATCCATTGCAGATGAGCAGGGAGAGCGATAATATTTATTCCAGTATCACAGGTACGGCGACAAGTACACTGTCTATTCCCGCGGATTGGACGGACTAGCAGGCACCGACGACGATTTATATCCGCAAGTGAAATTTACCGACAGCACCCGGATAGGATTGATAAGGAGGAAGTGAGAAATATTCCGCAATGCATTTTTAGCTAGTCATGACTACGGCTTAAATCGCTCGTTGTTGTGGTATTTTAAAAACTCAATGTCGGGGACAAATTTAGAGGGAAGATTTATTGGTTTGCCGTCATACCGTAAAAAATATTCCCTAATAACTTGCGATTTACTCTGTCCTTTTAATACCGAAGAAATTTTTATTTTGAATTCCGGGGTGATGGTGATTAAACCCGTTTCAAAAGCTCTATCATGCAAACCGTTGATCGCAATGCCATTTCGAGGATTCAATCTATTTTTTTCGTCGATGCCCCAAGGTTTGATGTGACCTGCAATTAGAAATTCCTCTTGTTGTATTCCTGTGACACAGCATGTGTTGTTGTAAGCAGCTAAAACAGACTTTCGAAAAAAAGACTGATTGATCCTGACTTTCACCAGCTGCTCCCTCGTTTTCCCCTCTCTTGAAGACAACTCTTCCTCAGAAATATTGTTTAACGTCTCGACACTCGTTTTCTCAAAATTTGCAAGTAACAGTTCACTTTGATAAGGCAACTCATCCCAATGTTCATAAAACTCATTCCAGATTTGCCTGTCCAAAGTTGCAGCGTTTGAAGCTCCTTTAATGCCCCTGGCTTTAAGACTTGGATCAAAG
>CAMPKG010000344.1 GCA_946887085.1 uncultured Sphingobacteriales bacterium | reverse complement strand
CCTATCGGGCAAGTATGATACCACGCTGGTGATACGATACATGACCGGCGGAGATACAGGTCTCGCAAGCTATTTATCGCAACGCAAAGTTATCTGGCAACACAGCGATAGCCAATATCATTACTCACTAAGTAAAGCCGTCAGGTAATGCAAAGCAGCAGATACATGCTTGGTATTGCGGCATCTATGGGGTGCGTCGGGTTGCTGTACTTTCTGTTGCTCGTCGCGCATATGCCGTTTATTATCACTGCTGTTTTAATTGGCGTCACCTTGTTCTTTCTTTTTAAATGGCTGCGCAAACTTCCATTTGAAGAAGAAGAACGCGTAGGTAAGTTTGCATTTGGGGTATTGCTTGCTGGGTTAGTTGTGCTTACCAACAAATCATATTACATAGCAGAACGGAACGGCACCTGGGATGCATGGGCCATCTGGAACCTGCACGCCAAATACCTTTCCGAGCCAGAGCATTGGAAGAATATGTTCCTGAATACAAAATTTGCTCACCCGGACTATCCTCTCAGTCTGCCTGCGACCATTGCTTTCTTCAGCCGGTTGGTGGGTGGTTTCAATGAATTGGTTTCTTTCGGATTGCACTTTCTGATCACACTTTGCATACCTACTGTCATCTTCCTGGTCATCAGGCAGCGCAGCATCATCTTTGCCGGACTTGCTCTATTCCTGATCGCAACGAATGAGTTTTATATCATGCAGGGCACATATCAACTGGCTGACACTTTGCTAGCGTTTTTCTTACTGTGTGCCATCATCTGCATCAACCACCATGAAGATGACAAACGGATATTGATACTCTCGGCTTTCTTCCTCGGCTGCTGTATGTGGACCAAGAATGAAGGCGTTGTGCTCGCTGTGATCTTTACAGCGTTCCATCTTCCACAACTCTTTACCAAAGGACGATTGAAATATACGGCGGTGGGAATCACCCTTCCTCTTCTCACCTGGTTACTCTTCAAAATAGCATATGCACCTGTCAACGACCTGGTCGATGCTCAGAGCAAATCCACGCTTACACTACTATTCGACGAAAGCAGGTACAAGCTAGTCTACGATTACTTCCGTAACAACCTTCAATTCTTTAAAAACCTTCAATGGGGTGTCGCTATTTATGCCTTGTTATGCGTTTGGCGGCGGCAATATCCCGACAAGCAGATAATCATGATATTTGTTTGCCTGCTGGCGTATATGATGATCTATGTGGTCACCCCTTACAACCTCGACTGGCATCTGCACACTTCCCAAAGCCGGCTGATGCACCAGTTAATGCCTGCACTTACCTATCTGCTTGCGTTGAAGTTCTCAGGCAGCACTACTTCAAAGTTTCAAGCAAGATTTGTTTCAGTTGGGCAGCGCCTTCGGTAGCCGGCTTTTCTATGGGTATAACGTTGCGATACCTGCTAACGGGTGGAACGTTTTTGTCAAGCACATACTTATTCACTTCAGGTTTTACATAGTCGACAAGGCTGGCGGCAGGATATACCACCAGCGATGTGCCTACTAAGACGAAGACATCTGCCTGAAGCATGATGGGCACCGCCTCCTCTATCATCGGCACAGGTTCTTCAAACCAAACAATGTTCGGGCGTAGCTGTGCGCCGTCGCCTGCAATATCGCCGAGCCTGATGTCGTCGTGGATGGGGTAGACCAATGACTCATTTCGCTCACTGCGCATCTTGAATATCTCGCCATGCAGGTGGAGCACCTTGGTTGAGCCTGCGCGCTCGTGCAGGTCGTCTATGTTTTGAGTAACTATATGTATGTCGAAGTGCTCCTCCAGTTCAGCCAGCACCTTGTGAGCAGCATTAGGTTCGGCCTCGCGCACGTTTCGGCGGCGCATGTTATAGAACTCCAGCACTAGTTGCGGATCTTTGCGCCATGCTCTTGGAGTAGCTACATCTTCGATATTGTATCCCTCCCAAAGTCCATCGCTATCACGAAAGGTTTTGAGGCCGCTTTCGGCGCTGATACCGGCACCGGAGAGAACTACAAGTTTTTGCCGTGTTTTACTGCTCATGGCTGCAGACTGTATTAAATGATTAGTCAGAATCCTTACCAATGGTGACCATGCCTTTTACGGAGAACAGGTCATTATGTCCCCCCAAAACATTACGCGCCGCCAGCAGACCTGTCTTCACTGAATGATGCATATTGTTCCATTTATACATCGCGTTCCGTCCGGCAAGTATCAGGTTTCCAACTTTGCCAAACTCGGCAAAGATCGCATTCGTCTGCTTTTCATAATCGATGAAATAGATCGGGTAAGCTTTCGGTATCCTGATGGCAGAAAAATCAGAAGGTTCAGCGTCGATCAACTTCATCGTTCTCAGGTCCTGCAAAGCAAGCTGTTTTATTTCTTCATCACTCTTGCGCCACATATCGTCATCGGGAAAGCAATTGTATTCTAAGCCGATGGCGCTTTTCCCTTCCGTCGACAAACCAAAATCATAGTTGGAAAAATTCGTTACACGTAATGCTTTTACCCTTGGGTCATGTATGTCGATCCAATGTTCTTTAAAGCTGGTTACATCCCTGCTCTTGAAAACAAAATTCACCACTATCAGGTTCCGGTACCGCAGGCTTTGTATGTGCGAGGACAGCGCGGCTTCGTTCTTACCGCTGTATCTAATAATGTTGTTAAGGTCGGAAAGATGGATAGTAGAAATAACATGCGAAAATTCTGCGCTATCGCCCGAAGAAAACGTCGCATGAAAAGTGCTGTTCGTGTTCTCCAGTGAAGTAACGGTTTCATTTAACCGTATAGTTGCCATGCCCGATTTACGCAATATTTCCTCCTGCGAGCTGCACACTACTTCAGAGCCGCCATCCGGAAAGTCAAAGGTTTTGATCACGAAATCATGATCGCGCTTAACAGACTTCATTATCATCGTAAACAGCGATGATTTAATCCTTTGTCCGGCCCAGTTAGGCGTCATCTCGCTGCTGTCGATACCCCATATCTTCTCATTGTATACCTTGAAAAAACGGCGGAACAGCTCGTGACCAAAATTCGAGGTCACCCAGTCTTCTGCAGACCTGATCGGCTTTTTACTGAACTTTGCAGCGAGGAAACTCAACATGATACTGCTAACGGCAAATGGGCCCAGTTTCATGAAGGTATCCGGAACGCTTAATGGAGACTTGATGTACTTACCACTATAAAATATCCTGTTGTCCCGGAGATACTGGCTAAACTTTCCACCTGTAACTTCTCTCCAATACTCTTTTACTTCTTTGTCCTTATCGAAATAAATATGAGGGCCGAGTTCAAATTTGACGCCACCTAAAGTCACTGTTTGAGACAAACCACCTAGGCTGCCTGTTTTCTCAACAATAGTAACCGGCACGCCGTTGCGCACAAGTTCTACAGCTGCAGCAAGGCCGCAATATCCGCCGCCTAAGATCAGTACGTTCCTGGTCATCTTTTCCATATAAATTCGGGCATGTTCTGCCACCCTACATTCGCGATCACGTCAACAATTGACACTC
>CAMPKG010000343.1 GCA_946887085.1 uncultured Sphingobacteriales bacterium | reverse complement strand
TCGAGGAACATACCCGCCGCCAGATGGTCAGCGATTTCGAGGTACGCATGCGTTTTCTGGAGAATGAGAAGCTGGAAAAAGAAAATAAACTTAAGGAATCGCAACGCAAGGAGCTGGAGTTCCTGCAGCAGATACAGGAACTGCGCAATAAGGAGCAGAACATAGAGCTGGAGATGCAAAAGCGCCTGCTGGAGCAACGGAACAGCCTTGCCGAGCAGATACGCAAGGAAGAGACCGAGCGCATGTCTTTGAAAGAGGTAGACTACCAGATGAAGATGCGCGAACTGGAAAAACAACTCGAGGACCAGCGCAAGCTGGCCGATGAAATGCGCCGCAAAGCCGAGCAGGGCTCGATGCAGCTGCAAGGCGAGGTACAGGAACTGGCGCTGGAAGAATTGCTGAAAAATGCTTTTCCTTTCGATATGGTGACTGAAGTGGGCAAGGGTGTACGTGGAGCAGATTGTATTTTGGTGGTGCGCAACAGCTTTGGGCAGGAATGCGGTAAGGTCATCTTCGAGAGCAAGCGTACCCAAAACTGGAGCGAGGAATGGGTGGACAAGCTGAAAGCCGATATGCGCAGCCAGGGAGCTGAAGTAGCCGTGCTGGTGACCCAGGCCATGCCTAAGGACATGGATTGCTTCGGTGAGCGCAACGGCGTCTGGGTATGTTCCTTCAACGAAGTGCGTGCGCTGGTGAATGTGTTGCGCGATCTTATCATAAGGGTGTACAACGCAGGCAAAACGCAGGAGAACAAAGGCGATAAGATGGCCATGCTCTATAATTATCTTATCAGCTCAGAATTCTCCGAGCAGTGGAAAGCTATCCGCGAGGGATTTATGAGTATGAAAATCTCCATACAAAAAGAGCGCGACCAGATGGAAAAACTCTGGAAGGCGCGCGAGAAACAATTGGAGAAAGTGCTGTTGAATGCGGCGCACATCAAAGGATCTATAGAAGGTATCGCCGGCGAGAGCGTGGACCTGAATTTGATAGAAGAGCGGGATAGCTATTTGCTGGAGTAGTTTGGGCCAAAGCCCATCTGGTTTTTCTATTGTCCACGGCCTGAAGGCCGCGGCTACTACATCTTAATTCGTATACCAAATTCCGGACTTCGATCTCGGACACTATGACGAAAGAACAGTGGACTTTGCCCGAACATCGGTCGAGAAATGGTCGTAATATTTTTATTTTACCTGTGGTGAATCCCCTTAATTACCACGACCTTCAGGTCGTGGTAGAAGTATAAAGTTTATTGGCTTTAGGCAAACATTCCGGGAAGGTCACTTCACACCATCCTTAAACTTATACACGAAGAACCGTTCGTCCTGCCTGATGCATTCACCAGGTGTGCTGTAGAGCACATCAAGGTACATCAGCGCTCTATCCCGGACAGGATAATTGAACAGCATTATAACGTTGGCGAGGTTGCCCTTGAAGTTATCATGCGTCACATCTACAGCGAAGTCGGGAGCATATTCAAACCTACGGTTGACAAAACAGCTATCGTAGACGTAATAGGTGCCATATCGCTGGCATTCTGCATAAAACATCCGGGTATTGGGCGAAAGGTAAGGCAATACTGAAGTGCCGCTCCAGGCCTGGTGGCTAACGATGATCTTTTTATCCAGTCCATTGCTTCGCAAAAACGAAGCGACATTCTTCGAATCGGAAAATGTTTCGTTGATATCGGCCATATAGTTTTCGATACCGGGTTTCAGTTGCAGCAATGCAATCAGCGAAAGCGGCACATAGCTGTAGTTGAAAAAGTTTTTTTGCAGTTGGGATATATTCCAGCGATCATGAGCGTAATATCCGGATATACCAAGCGCACATAATAATTCAATATAGATGATCCCCTCATGGCGATAACTACCGGGAAACCGATAGCCCAGGATGTATAATATACCCGCGATGCCGGCTATCAGTGCCAGAAAGGGTTTGGCGCGGTGTGCCATTGCCGCTATAGCCAATAACAGTAAAAACCAGGCAACGCCTGCAGACCCATCTACCATCGTGCCGTGCAAAACTGCATTGTTCATCAAACTAGCGGCGTCTCCCATATAAGGCGCAAAGCTGGATGTCATTTTTGCAGCGGCGAGGTAAGGCAGCAGGTACAGTCCGCCTGCCATCATTGCCGCAAAGCAAAACCATGCAGTGCCTGTTGCTTTTTTCTGTTGCAGGGCGTCAACCATGAACAGGCAGCTAAGCGCCAGCGCAAAACTGAAAACCAGCACATGTGTATTGAACAGCCCGATGATACAGAGGGCAAACAACAAGGGTTGCTCAAAACGCCGTGGATACAACGATGTGATCATTGCACTGAAAAAAATGATGAGACAGTAGCTTCGCGCAAACAGCCCGTATTCGTACAGGAAAAAGAAACCAAATGGCAGCAGTATTTTTATGATAGTGTGTAATGTTGTTTTGAACAATAACACATAAACCACCACCGACATAATGATAACAGCCAGCCAGCTTTGAGCAGCATAGGGTAAGCCCATTTTGGCTAATGGCATGATGAGCAGGTACCACAATGGTGGGTGGCCTTCAGTAGGCAGGATGCGGAGCAACTGCGCAAGATCAGTATCGCGCACCAGCAGCCAGGCCTGCGCTTCATCGCGCCAGAGCTCATGATTCAGCATGCCGTATACTGCCAGCATAACATAGGTGGTAAATACCATTTTAAGCAACAGCGCAACGGTGTCTGTTTTTTGTGCCGCAGCTTGTTCTGCTGTTATGGTTTTTGTTACGGGTATTTTTTTAGAACGGCTCATAGATGTTCTATTTATGCTTCTGTATATTCCTGCTCGGTGTTGATGCTCCAGATGTTTTCCTTGTTGGTGATCCCTGCTATTATATTGTCCACCGCTGTCATGGCAGTGAGCATGGAGTGGTCTGAATTATTGTAGCGGTGCATGCCATTGCGCCCGATGAGAAACAGGTTATCAAAGCCGTTGACATATTCTCGTATCACCTCAAACCTGTTGTAAGAACCGAAGTAGGCAGGATAGGTGTTGAGGTCGCGTATCATGGTGCTGTCCACTACGTCGGCTGCGCGGATGATACCTATGTGTTCCAGTTCAGCGATGGCAAAACGGATGAAGTCCCCATCTTTCATTTGCCACAATTCGTCGGTACGGTTGCAGAAGAATTCGAGCCCCAGCCATACTTTATCGGTGTCTCGCACCATGTACGGACTCCAGTTATTAAATACCTGCAGCCTGCCGATCTTGCAATCGTGTTCGTGTATATATATCCAGGTGTCCTGTATCAGTTTGTTGGCCGTGTGCTCATCTTTCACCACCAGTTCGTTCAGCAGCAGGCCTACGGTTATGAAATCGCGGTAGACAAGTCCGTTTGCTACTCCGCGTACTATTTCCGGCGGCGCGGGCGTCATGCCGCCTATCAGCTCTTTCACCGGCATGGTTGAGAAAAAATAATCTCCGCTTAACTCGTGTATTTCGCCGGTCGATGTGTTTTTTGCGATGAGCTGTGTTATTCTTTCACC
>CAMPKG010000342.1 GCA_946887085.1 uncultured Sphingobacteriales bacterium | reverse complement strand
GACCCCAGGGGCAAGATACAGAAACAACTGGGTGAGGGTAACGACAATTACCGCATGTTGCTGGTGGTAAGATATAAGGACGACGGCACCTACCAGCGTATGCAGCTGGACGTGGTGCCCTCGCAAAACAAATCGATCATCATGGGCGAGCGTGTGTATCAACGGTAACCGAATTATATAGCTGGTTGAAAAACAGGCCGGTCTCATCGCCGGCCTGTTTCATTTAGCTAACAACCATTTTCACCAAAAAAAAAATTCGTCCTATTGCGGTGGCAGTATTACTTTTATGCCAAGACATCCACACGTCTTTACATATAAGGGAGATCACATAAATGTTGCGAAACATCATTTTCAGTCACGGCTTAGCCATAACCGCGGGCCTGATAGCGGTTTTTGTTTTAATAAAGATCAATTATATACATCGCCTGGAACTAAAGCAGAGCAAGACAAAACTGTTCTTTAATTCACTCACCATTTTTTCCCGGCAAACGATCAAAAACACTTTTTACGACCCCGTCAAAAATTATTACAAGTTCAGCAACAAGGTCAATACCTGGTTTTACACCCTGCTGATGGCCCTGGCTGCCATCTATGTATTTCTGCTGACACTGACACCCTCGTCGCATTAGAAAGGGTTGCGCACTGCGCGCAACCCTTTACCGCTATCTGAGGAGGAATTTTCTATCGTTTGATCTTGGTCTCGCCGTCTTCGGTCTTGGTCTTGCTGCCATCGGGATTTTTCACTTTCGTCTCATCTTCATCAACCTTCATCTTACTGCCGTCTGGATTTTTCACTTTCATTTCGTCTTCATCTATTTTTATCTTGGCTTCATCTACTTCCCAATCATCACCTTCGTGTATCAGGGCATTGTTCACCACCTGGTTGGTTTTACCAAAGAACGTGTCCATTGTGTTCATGTCTATATAGAACTCCACAGGATCGCCCGATGCGTTCACATACACGCCCGATTCATTGCGCGTAACTGTTTCCCCTGTTGACAGGTCCATATAGCTTACTGTGCCCGATGTTCCCGTAGATGTTCCCGTTGTTGACCCATCTATATTCAACGAATCGAAAGCAGTGGTCTCGCTTTCTGTGGATTCATTACAAGAAGTAAAAAAAGCCACCGACGCGGCTATGACCAGGATTGCCAATAGTTTTTTCATAACAAAGAGTTTTTTCAACCTCTGCCTTAAATTATCGCGCCAGCAATTCCCGCTAATTATCAAATTGCTGACTATCAACAGTTTTTTCTTATCAATAAAAATATTCAACCAAACTGGGGTGACGTACAATACTTATCAATGCGGCAGGTTGGCATTAAGGCCGGCCTCGGTTACGGTAACATCATCACCATCCATCTCTACGTAACCCATAGCTGCCAGGTGCTCGAGCTGTGGCATTAGTGTTTCCTTATCTACCTGCATTGCCTCCTGCAGCTTATCGATAGGCACCCAGCACAGATTGTCTTGTTTATTCCTGCAAAGCTCCTGTAGTTTTTTGTGTATGAAATAAGCGCTGGCCATATAGGTTTTGAAAAAGTAAAACACATGCCAGCCACACCAACTACATGGCATGGTATTGCTGACATGGTAGCACTTTAAAACCTGTTGGAGAGATGCTGGTAATTATTTACGCTGCAATAGCACTGATGATCGTGTTGCCTTTTGTGATCTGGCATATGGATGCTTCGATGAAAAGAAAAACGATATCGCTGAGGCGGCTATTGAGGCATCCCTAAGTACAGTTTGCCTGGAGAAAACCAGTAAGGGACAAAGGCTTATAAATAAATTCATAATTTCTATTTGTGTCCTTGTACCAGCGTTTAAGGCAAGGGTTATTTTCGCTTTAAACATCCCAGGTACGGCCATGCCTATATTTAAATTCTCCTTTCTGAAAAACGAGATATTGTCCTGCCGCGAGGCGGAAGACAATACCCAGTTTGACGGCAGTTATTATTTAGAGCACGATAGAGGACAACTTATCTTTGCCATAGTGCGCGCAGACAGCGAAAACACCGCACGCCTCGTGGTAGAGGACATAGTAGAAAAAGTGAAGACGGAATAAAAGATGCCGCTTGTTTGCGGCATCTCAATCTAATATCCTGTTTGTTTCACCGGCAGTTATGCACCATCCGGTATTTCAGGTTCTACCAGCCTGATTAGTTTGTCCAGCGAATCCTGCCAGCCCAGGTAACAAGCCTCCGCAGGTATAAGCGAAGGGATGTTTTCCTGCAGCACCTTCAGCTCGGTGCCTACCGAGGTTTTTGTTATCCAAACAGACGTCGTTATTTCGCCGGGCAGGTTGGGATCGTCGAATTTATCTGTGTACTTCAGAAATTCATTGGGCTTTATTTCAACGTACTCGCCACCGAACGAATGCCCGTTGCCCGTGGAAAAGTTCTGAAACGACATCCGGAAGGTGCCACCAACCTTTACATCCATGCTGTGCACCGTGCACACAAAGCCATAAGGCGGCAACCACGACGCCATCGCCGCTGCTTCTGTGAAGGCGCGATACAATTTTTCAGGAGAGGTCCTGATCATTCTGTGTAAAGAAACTGAGTTGTTTTTCATAAGATGGTTTTTTGTTTGTTTTCACAAAGGTGAAAGTAAAACCGCATACTGAACGGGGCAGCCTGCGACATTTTACGGTTGGTTTGCGACAAGCTAACTTCGTCAGCATTTTTGTAATTTTATACTAAACGCCATCACATGATCACCAAAGCTGCATTACTGTTATCCTTCTTTGTTCTACCAGGCTGTGCCAACGACAAACCATCAGAGCAGGTTGCTACAGAACCGCAACAAGATGAAAGAGCAGGCAGGAATGATTTCGCCGTATGGGCTGAGGACTACGAAATACCCTTGCGCGCCTGGAACACGGCACTGAAGCTGGACAGTGTGCTCGGTCCGGCCGATACGGTATCTTCCAAAGTATTGGGTGAGGGCGCTGATACACACCGGGGCGCTACTATCAGAACAGCTTTTTACAAAGGCGCCACTATCGACTGGTATATCCCCAAGGGCAAAGACAGCGGATGGATCATGCAGGTAACTGTTGTGGGCAGTGCTTACGAGACCGCAAGAGGCATACGCGTTGGCGACAGGGCAAGCCAAATGCAGCAGCAGTATGCCGATGGGTATATATTTCCCGACGGCCGGAAGCATGATGATGATTACGCCTGGTTTATCTCGAAAGACAATGATTACCTGAAGTTTGAAATATCCGACAGCCTGGTGTCAATGATAGAGGTTTACCACGAGATACCCTGAAGGCAAGTAATTTGATTGTCATCCTTTTGCTTTTTTGTCGTTAAATTTCCGATAATAATTCATGAACAGCCTCTGCTGGAATGCTATTTGTGATGGTATTCTTACAAGGGATTGTTATGAAGCTGCCAGGGAAAATTCTTACGATAGCTGTCCTTATACCTGTAGCCCTTTTAATCACGCTTAATATAGCAACAGAGCAGACACACCGTCACCGGGAAATGAAACAGTACAGACGACAAGCCCTGGTGAACA
>CAMPKG010000341.1 GCA_946887085.1 uncultured Sphingobacteriales bacterium | reverse complement strand
GGTGACGATCCTGTCGGAAAGGTGCTGACATTGGACAACGGTGAAAGCTTTATTGTGAAAGGCGTTTTGAATGAAGCTACTTCAAAATCACACTTAAGCTACGATGCGTACGCTTCGTATTCCAGTATTCCGCAAATGGAGAAGAAACAGTTGTTGCCGGTCAGGCAATCAAACTGGTATGCAATGGATGCCTGCTACACGTATGTTACGCTAAAGCGAGGATACCCGGCGTCGACGTTTTTAAGTGATTTGAATGTTGTTGCGCGGCAGGTAAATAAGAGCAACAACGAGGGAAGCATGTCGTTTGAGACGCAGAGGATCGACAAGATTACGCCGGGCGGTCAACAGCTCTTCAATGAAACCGGCAATGGCACATCATGGACGAAATTATATTTTGAGACAGGCGTTGCGCTCATCATCCTTCTGGCTGCCTGCTTTAATTATACCAACCTTTCCATCGCGCGGTCACTCACAAGGGCAAAGGAAGTGGGCATCAGAAAAGTGTCGGGCGCAAGAAGGGGTCATGTGTTTGCGCAATATATTATCGAGTCGGTGCTGGTAGCGGCGCTCTCGTTAATATTTGCGTCAATTTTACTTTCTTTTGTCATCAGGTATGCGCCCTTCAATGATGATTATGAATTCATTCCTTCTTCGTTTGAGCCCGGCCTCACGTTTTACTTGTCGGTGGGGTGTTTCACATTGTTTACCGGACTGCTGGCAGGAATTGCTCCCGCATGGATGCTGTCATCGTTTAAACCGCTGAACGTTCTGAAGAATGTTTCCACTTTAAAGATCGTTGGAAAGATAAGTGTGCAAAAGGCGTTGATCGTATTTCAATATAGCCTGTCGCTCACCATCATCATATTCCTGCTCGCTTTCTACCGGCAATTCAGTTTTCTGTCTGCGGCAGATCCCGGATTTAAGCGTGATCACGTTTTGGTGGTTCCCTTAAACGGACTGGACAGTAAATTGGTCGGAAATGAAGTAGCTGCAATTCCCGGCGTTACCGGCGTAAGTAAAATGTCTTCATCTTTTGCAAAACATTTCAATGGAATGTCAGCCGCTGCCTGGCTCGTTAATAAAGCAGACGCTATTGATGTAAACTATTATTATGCCAACGCTTCGTTTATCAGCAACATGAACCTGCATCTCGTTGCAGGGAGTAATTTTCCTTCGTCAAGCACAAATGAAGGTGAAAAATACATTTTGCTTAATCAGCAGGCGGTGACGGCGTTCGGCATCGCAGACGCGCAGAAGGCGATTGGGCAAACTGTTTGGCTCAATGATTCCACCCGGCTGGAAATAGCCGGCGTGCTTAACGACTTCAGTTATGAAAGTGCTGGTAAGCCTATACGTCCGTTGGCCATACGATTAAAAGACGGTGCTTATAATTATTTATATGTGAGCACCTTAAATGCAGATGAAAAAAATTTGGTTACCAGGATTGAACAATTATTGAAAAAATATGCCCCTTCACAATCATTTGAACCTGCATGGCTGAATGATGTTCTGGAAAAGAACAACTCGCAGCGGGCTACGATTTCTCTATTGGGATATTTGGCCTTTATGGCAATATCCATTGCATCCCTGGGATTGCTGGGATTGGTGATATTTAGTGTGAAAACAAAAAGAAAGGAAATTAGCATCCGGAAGGTTATTGGCGCGAGCGAAAGACAACTCGTTGCGCTGCTGTCAAAAGGATTTATTAGGTTGTTGGCGATAGCAGGCTTTATTGCTATTCCGATCGGGTATTCCGCGGCATATTTATTTCTGCTAAACTTTGCCCACCGCGTTAGTTTTAGACCGGGAGCAGCTTTCTTGTGTTTTTTGTTATTGTTGCTGATTGGTTTGGCAACGATCATTTCGCAAACATGGAGGGCAGCGGCAGCTAATCCTGTAAAAGACCTTCATATCGAATAAGACCTTAATGAGCGCGGGTTTCGGTGCGTTTTCAACATACGGTGAATAACAACTTCGCGCAATAAAAAAATTCTCCATTTATTTTACATCCGGTTATCGGTTCCCGCATTGCGGGATGAAAAGGGAATCCCGTGAAAATCGGGAACTATCCCCGTAGCTGTAAGCTCCTTATCATTGTTTAATCTTCATGCCACTGTACTATTGACGGGAAGGCCTTAAACAACGGAGCAAGTCAGAAGACCTGCCGGTACCACACAATTAGTAACACCGCTTTCGGAGGAAAAGCATGGTACTGAGAGGTCTTGCCATCTCCATATGGCACCGCTATCAGCACTGTATTTTTCGTCTGCAGGTAACAAAAATTATTTGCCATGCAGTACAACAATGAAATCTTATTGAAAGAAAACAAGGATCGTTTTGTGATCCTTCCCATCAACTACCCTAAGATCTGGCAACACTATAAGCGACATGAAGCCAGCTTCTGGACGGCAGAAGAAATCGATTTGGGCAGCGATCTGAAAGACTGGTTGGCACTGAACAACGGCGAACGTCATTTCATTTCCCACGTGCTTGCTTTCTTCGCCGCCAGCGACGGCATCGTGAATGAAAACCTTGCAGTGAACTTCATGAGCGAGGTACAACTGCCGGAAGCAAGATGCTTTTATGGTTTTCAGATAATGATGGAAAACATCCACAGCGAAACCTATGCATTATTGATCGACACTTACATCAAGGATACCGCAGAAAAGAACCGCCTCTTTCATGCGATCGACACGGTGCCTGCCGTGAAGAAGAAGGCCGAATGGGCACTCCGCTGGATAGAGAATGGGAATTTTGCTGAACGTCTCGTTGCCTTTGCAGCCGTGGAAGGAATATTCTTCAGCGGCAGCTTCTGCTCTATCTTCTGGCTCAAAAAAAGAGGATTAATGCCCGGGCTCACTTTCAGTAACGAGCTTATCAGTCGCGACGAAGGACTGCATTGTGAATTTGCCTGCCTGCTGTACGGCATGCTGAATAACAAGTTACCTGAAGAACAGGTAACAGCTATCATCACCGATGCCGTGGCCATCGAAAAAGAATTTATCACCGAAGCGCTGCCGGTTGACCTGATCGGTATGAACGCCAGGCTTATGCAACAATACATTGAATTCGTTGCCGACCGGTGGCTTACCGAGCTGGGTTGCTCTAAGATTTACAATGCAGCTAACCCTTTTGATTTTATGGAGATGATCTCCCTGCAGGGCAAAACGAATTTCTTTGAGAAAAGAGTGGGCGACTACCAGAAATCGGGCGTGATGTCTGGTAAAGATGCGCAAGTGTTTTCGACTAATGATGATTTTTAAAAGCTTAAACAACCAGTTATGTTCGTAATAAAAAGAAACGGAAAAAGAGAACCCGTCAAGTTTGATAAAGTAACAGCCAGAATTGAGAAGTTATCTTACAGTCTCAGTCCGCTGGTCAACGTTCATGAAGTTGCCAAGAAAACGATTGAAGGCATTTACGACGGTGTGGCAACAACCGAATTGGATAACCTGGCGGCAGTAACAGGGGCATCGCTTACCACTATACACCCCGATTAAGCGATACTCGCCTCCCGGATTGCGGTGAGCAATTTACATA
>CAMPKG010000340.1 GCA_946887085.1 uncultured Sphingobacteriales bacterium | reverse complement strand
GTGCCGGCCTGTACACCTGTTACTATGCCGCCGAATGTTCTTGTCGTGCCCACCACCATCAGGAAAACCTCAGGCTTTTCGCGAATGTAGCCGACAGAGCCCCCGCCATAGAGGTACATTTTATTAAAGTCCAGCCTGCCGTTCAATACCAGTGACGGGGCTATATACCAACCACCACCTGTGCCTGTAACTCCACCCTCAACAACAAGTCCGGTTTGCAGCGATTTAAAATTTCGGTAGAGGCTTACTGAATTACGTCCTCCCAGGAAAATATCATCGTAAAAGGTGAGATTACCTTCGGTAGCAAAGGCAAGGGAGTTGTTGAGACCCAATTCCCACCCGGATTTTATTTTGGTCATCGAGTCACGCGGTGTGTTTTTTGCAACAACAACAAGAGGAAGAACGAAGAATACTGCGGTAAGTAACTTTTTCATAAGGGAGATATTAAAAGTTTGATTTAAACTAATACTGTGACTAATAGAATGTCAGAACTTATACCGGACACCTGCCGTAACCGGGAAATACAAGAGAAAATAGCGGTTAATGTGCTGCTCGTACAAACCCTGCTTTGTTTGCCACATTTGCGCACTTCTTACCCCAACGTCAAGGCTGGTTGCAAAACGCTTACTGAGGTTGAAAACAAAACCTGTTTGCAGTCCTAATAAATATCCTTTAGAAATTGCTCCCGGGTTTAAAGCACCGTGATCTATGTATTTATATCCCACAGTTCCTCCTCCGTACAGGGAATGTTTGCCGATCTCGAATATCCTATTAAGCTGCAACTGTGGCGCAATTTCTATATTGCCGACATCGCCGGTGTTATCTATTGCAAATTCTACCAAGCCGCCGATTTGATGATTTTCGAAATCCCTGTAAACACCTATACCATGTCTTAGCAGGTCCACCTGTGCGGAAGCATTTGTAACTGGCTGGTCGTGTACCTGGACGCCGATGCCGGAATTTACAATGATCGCGGTTGTGTTTGTTTTGGCCTGTTTGATATCTGTGGCTTTCTGGGCATGAATGCCCAGCGGAAGGATCAACAAGGTTAATAGTTTTTTCATTTTATGAGCTTATAGTTAATAAGACAAGCGTATCAACAGGTAGGTTTGCTCTTAGAGAACGTATTACTGATAAATTTCTTGTGCTGACGGGACTTAAATAAACATATATTATCCCTGTATCAACAATAATTGCATCTTTTATTCACTATTAAGCGCTTAACTTTATAGTATGATGTCCAGGCGAAAATTTATCAGGGGTTCGGCCATATTGGGGGCGTCTGTTGCCATGCCTTCGCTGCTTACTGCGCAGTCGGGCATGTATTCTTCCAAAGAGAACCGGAAGATCCACAAAATACTTGATGCCGAGCGCGAGATGGTGGGAACCCTGCCCATCATGCGCGCCTTCGCCGGCGACCATCTCGATCATGTTTCGCCTTTTGTGCTCTTCGATGAATTTGGTCCTGTGGACATCAAAGCGGGCGCAGACGCTTTGCGTGTAAACGCACATCCGCATGCCGGCGTAACACCGACCACTTACTTCCTCTCAGGTAGCGGACATCATAAAGACAGCCTCAATTACGATTTCCAGGTGCAGACAGGCGAGTACATGATGTTCAGCTCAGGCCGCGGTGCCATACATATGGAGGAGAGCGGACAAAAACTGAAAGACGAAGGCGGCAGGATACATGGCTTCCAGATATGGCTGAATACGCCGGCAGCTTATAAGCTGGATGACCCTACGACGACTGTATTTCGCGACAGTCATATGCCAACCATTGTGAACAAACACTACACGGGGCGTGTAGTGCTGGGCGAACTGGATGGTTATAAATCGACCATTAAAACATTTACTCCGGCATTTTACTATTATCTCAAACTCAACAAACAGGCAAGGCTAAACATCCCGACCAATCCCGATCACAATGCTTTTATGTATTGCGTAAGCGGCAGTGTAGAAATAGAAGAGCAGAACAAACTGAAGCCAAACCAGATCGTGCTTTACAAACGCGGACAGGGAAACATCAATCTCTATTCAGAAGCAGGTGCTGAAGTTTTCCTGTTGGGAGGCCAGCCCTTGAATGAACCGGTATTCTCTTACGGACCGTTTGTGATGAATACGGAGAAGCAGATCATGCAGTGCATCAACGATTATAATTCAGGCAAAATGGGCGACCCTAACAAGGTCAACCAATAGTGCCTATGCATGATTGTCACCAAAGAGCCATCAATTTGTCATAAAAGGAATGAGTTTATCATTCCTTTTGTTTTGTTTGCAATTGTTGTGAATTCGTGAAATGATACAAGGATAGTTTTAGAAAAACTATTCTTATGAAACTACAACTTTTACTTACACTTCTCCTTACATCACAGTTAACTTCCGCCCAATACCAGGTAGAACTTTCCAATGAGCCCTACGTGGAATTGACCGGGGCAACGGAGCTTACGTACGACGCTTCGCAGGGTGGATATTATCATGCTGTCAATCTGAATTTCCCTGTTTTTAGAAGAACAGCAGACCTTTCGTTGCAACCGACAGTTCCAAGCAATGGAGCTTACATAACCCCGTCCGGTTATTTTGCCGTGTACGAAAAGCCGGGTTATAAAAACACAATCATTTTCCATTGCTTGTACAGCAACGATTTCGATTACATGGCGGGCAAAACCAAGGTATCGGTGAAAATGGAAGGCTCTGCGCCGAATCGCGTTGTGAAGATCCAATGGAAGGATATGGTGTATAAGAACGACGCTAACCAAACAGCAAGCGCGCAGGCATGGCTTCATGAGAATACAGGCAACATTGCTTTCCACTATGGCCAAAATTCGGTAATCAATGCCGCCGCTACTCCTTTCTATGCGGGATTGATGGTTGCTAACGAGGATTTTTCACTACTTGTCGATCAGCTGAGCCTGAAGGGCTCACCGACCTCTAAAGAAACATCAACAGGTTATACAACACTCACGATGCCACCGATGACCGGGGCGCCAACTGATGGCAGTGTTATTACATTCAAGAGATATTATACAACGGTGAATGATGTTCAGGATAGCAAGCACGCTCTCCTCTATCCGAACCCTGCAAGTGAATGTGTTTATCTCAATATCGATGGCGGAAAACAAGTAAACGTTCGCGTTGTTGATGTTTCAGGCGCTGAAGTATTCAGCAATATCTACAATTCAGGCAACGTCGCGATTCCCTTAGCCAATATCAGTAACGGCCTTTATTTTGTCCAGCTACAAACTCCGGACGGCGTTATGACCAAAAGGCTGGTAGTCAACAAATAGGCATCACCCCTGCGCGTTGGTTGCCACTTTAACATTTTTTAAACAGTCCACGGCAGGGGATTTATCCCTTTTCATCGTTTTAATGGTGGACGATGAAAAACTGGATACTTACAGGATTGGCGATGATAGCAGCAACTCAGTTGTTTGCACAAGGTGTTGGCATTGAAGCAGGGGTAGGATTTAACAGCCTGCGTGGCAGCATGCATGGCAGCGAATTGCATTCTACGCTGAGGCCGGGGCTACGCGCAGGTATAGTT
>CAMPKG010000339.1 GCA_946887085.1 uncultured Sphingobacteriales bacterium | reverse complement strand
TTTACGAAAACCGAAGGTAGTGCGGCTGATGCCAATGCCTGCAAGCAATCCGTCATCTTCGTTGGCGCCCAGCGTTATCATCGGAAATGTTATTTTATCGTGCATATCGTACCGGAAACGGTACTCGTTAACAACGGGGTCGTTCAGGAACATATTTGTCGTTCTGCTCCGCGACAAAATTGCATTGTCCTCATCGTTCACATCGTACAGGTAGTTGCGTGATAAGCCCCTCATGTTGAAGGTGTCATTACCCCCGCCACCCACGATCCTGAACTTCACTTTTGAACGGGTATCTTCGCTCATGTTAAACTGGTCGTTGCCATTGAAACCCCACATCCATACCTCCCTGGTCACTGCGGGGTCTATCCAGCGCGACCATGAGATCGAAGTGTCACCTTTATCATCCTTTGAGTATGCTTTCACCCAAAGGCCACCATTTTCTCCCGAAACGGTAAAAATGTCCTCTTTATTTGAACCAATGACGTTCACGTGCCGCGACATAAAACGGTAGTAATCCATCCCCTTATCCGCTATCTGGTCTCTCCGGCTTTTCAAAGTGCTGATGACCTGCGGGCCGCGCATGGCAAATATTTCAGGCGGCAGCTTATGGGCGGCAGTTTGTATCACATCATCAGTAATTTCCTCTTTCACTTCCTCCAGCGCGTTCTTCCACTCCTGCTCACTAAGCTGTCCAAGAAAGAATTTATCCATATCCCGTCCCGTGAAGCCCATTAGCGTCGGCCTTTTTATATCCGGTCCGAAGCCCTGCATGTATGCTAACGTTCTTTTCCTTGCCAGCCATATCAGTACCCCGTCTGAATTGAACATAGCCTGGTCGCGGTCTTTGGGTACAGGATAATAAATGGTACCCTTATTTGTGTCCTCGATACCAAAACGCCATTGCGAATAATGCCTGTCAAAGTCTGACACGAGAAAATCCACCATTCTTGCCTTCAGGTAATTTTTTGCATCCATTTCGTGGTCGCCTTTGTCTATCATTTTATTAATGACATCGAGCGCATTCTCGGTTTCGATCTCATTACGGGCCGGCAGGCGTTCTTCCAATTGTACAACATTGTTGGCGAACAGCGTGCGGTATTCGCCCAGGGCCGTATCATTAGGCACAAAAAATACCTCGGGGGTTGCGTGGGTTACTCCTGTTGCCGTCAACAGATCGGGCACTACCAACGAGCCATAAGGATGCGACGAGGAGATCATATCCTGCGCCACATCGTTGGCAATGGTTTCCTTAAATGCATCGGGCATTACCTCGTGCAGCGATTTATTGGTTTGGCGCAGCACCCACTCCTTGCCGGTTTTATCTTTCAGCTGCAGAGATTTACTCTGGTGGCCACCGCCAAGCGCCGTTATCTCCAGCCCACCCTTTTCCTCATGCAGGCGAAATACTTTCATCTTTACCGGTGTGGCCCAATCCCTCCGGTAGTTGTTACCCGCAAACCATCTGTTGAGCGCAAACGTGTGTTCATATTTCGTATTTGCGGCAGCTGTAAAGCTATCCCGGGTGATCATCGCCATTTTTGCTGTATCCGGCGCGTGTGGCGGAAACTTTGAATAGTCTGCGATCTGCTTCGTATATGCCTGCTTTACGCCCTCTGGCAAAACCTCGTAGAACAATGCGGTTACCTTTTTTGCTTCCGTTATCTCGAGCACTGCGAAACCCGTGGTTTGTTCCGCAAAATCTACGTCGCGTGTATGTCTTACCCGCGAAGGCCGCTCAGTAGCCGCTCCACTGACTATATGGTATCTTCCACCGTTGTGCAAAAGTTGCAGGTTTTTCTCTTGTCCTCCAACATGAACCATGAACGGGTGCTCCTCCATCCATTTCGACACGAAATAGACCATCTCGTGATACTCCGCATTGTTCATGTCCTGCTTCGTGGTTACGGCATTGCGCGACAATGGATACAGCGAGCCAATGACAGTAAGCGGCAGGTAGAACGAACGCATTCCCGGTATATCTGTAAACGGAAAGACATGTTGTTTTACGCCAAAGGAACCGCTATGGATACCTTTGTTGAAAAAGGGGTGATGCGTAGCGAAAATCAGGAATTTGTCTGCATTATCTTCTCTCAGGTCTTCTACTTCTACCAGCACTTCGTCCTCCGATCGTCTCGAACATTCAAATTCTTCATTGGGTTTTTCATGTTCATGAAGCCACCACTGGCTATCCATAATTATCAATGTCGCATCATTATTCAGTTTCACATCCCTTGGGCCCGGACAGCCGTCGCCAGGGTAAAACCTGATGTTTTTGTTATCGAGGCTTTTAATGAATTTGTCCTGCCATTTTATAGACTTGTACCCCCCCGGGCCGTCCATTTGCCCAGTCGCGATAACCGGGAATAAAGAACGCTTTTGCGGGAGTATTCTGCACCAGGGCAGCTTCTGCCAGTAATGCTGCGGTGTCGCCGGGCTCTGAGACATTGTTACCAAGATATAGCACAATGGTATTGGAGTCGAATGTAACACTGTTTTTTACCGCATCCAGGAAACCGCTTCCTTCCTTCACTGCCAGCCCCGCATTGCCAATGAGCACAATACGGGAGGTAACCTGGTTTTGGGCAAAAGCGGCAAATTGCAGCGATAAGACCAATAAGCCGGTGTAGATGTAGCGCATTCTGCGAGCATGTTTATGTACGAACTCATCTATACAAATCTGTTGCCGCACCTTACAAATAGCTTAATAATCCATCAATTACATAAAGACAACCGGATGCATCCCCGGAAAGCAGGAAACGCATGGGAAAAAAAATCTACATATTATTTTATTTTCAAATGACAAAAACAACTAAGTTTCATTATCTTTAGCCTAAGATTTCAATCTGCTAACAGGCACCCGTACCAACAGCAAGTTTTCTTGCCGTCTATAGTTGCCCATTCTATTATCTATATTTAATCGTTTATGAATCTTTTTATTGGCAACCTCAGCCCTGAAGCAACAGAAGATCAGCTCAGGACGCTTTTCTCAGAATTTGGCCCTATAGTTTCAGCTAAAATACCGATCGACCAGGCAACAGGCCTTCCCCGTGGTTTCGGCTTCGTGGAAATGGAAGACAAATTCCATGGATACGATGCGATCGATAATCTTGACGTCACGTATTTCATGGGTTCCATCATTACAGTAAAAGAATCATAGCCCAAAAACCAGGGCGGAGGTGGCGGCGGATTCAAGCGCGGCGGCCAGGGCAGCGGTGGCGGATTCAAACGTCGCAACTTCGGCGATGGCAACAACTTTAACCGCCAGCAAGGCGGTGGCGGGGGATTCAACCGCAACCGCAGCTTCAACAACAATAGCAGTGGCAGTAATGGTAGTAGTTATGGCAATCGCGACCGTGGCAACAACAGCAGCAGCTATAACAGCGAACGCAATTTCAACCGCCGGGAAGGTGACGGAAATAACAATACCGACAAAGATTTCAACCGCCTGTAGGCAATGAAGTAATAGTTTTGAAAAGGCCCCACGTGGGGCCTTTTTTCTTTCCCCTGGTCAGGAACAACTTTTGAGCAGCAATTGGAATGATCCCCATTTTAACGG
>CAMPKG010000338.1 GCA_946887085.1 uncultured Sphingobacteriales bacterium | reverse complement strand
GAGCAGGCCTGGTATTGGCCGATCTTGAAGATAACGACCATTTTCCCTACACCAGAAAACTGAAACTTTAGTGCAGAAAGCTATTCTTAAAAAACTGCTGTTAAGAAATACCCGCAATTCAAGATTGTGGCTTTCCCTGATCGCTTTATGCACAGGTACTACGCTATTGCTTATCTCGGTACTTATCTGGTGGAATTTTCGTGAACTGCTCGAGGGAAAGCATGATAATGATAGTCTTGGCAGCACCTTTCTCACTATTAGCAAAAAAGTGACCAATGAAAACATGGGCAGGCCGGAAACGACCTTGTTCAGTGAGGCAGAAATAAATGCTCTTCGTTCTGTGCCACAGGTGCAGGATGTGGGCGTGCTTACGTCGAATCGCTTTCCTGTATATGCAGTGATGAGTGCATCGGTAGGGTTTTCTACCGAGATGTTTCTTGAAGCAGTGCCCTCGCGCTTTATGGACAAGCTACCTGAAGACTGGGACTGGAAAGAAGGCGATAACATAGTGCCCGTCATTATCTCATCTGAGTTTTTGAATTTGTATAACTATGGTTTTGCATTGAGCCAGGGTCTGCCGCAGTTGTCAGAGTCCTCCATTAAGTCCGTAGCCTTTGACTTGAAAGTTGGTGGTGGCATAATGGGCGAAACATTCAAGGCGCAGGTGGTTGGTTTCTCAGATCGTATCAGTTCTGTATTGGTGCCTGAGAACTTTATTAACTACGGCAACAATAAATATGTACCGGGCGTTCCAATTGCGCCATCGCGCCTTATTGTAAAGGCAAAAGATCCATCCGACCAGCAATTTGTCCACTACCTGCAGCAGCATGGATATACTACCAATGCTGAACAGTTACGCTGGAATAAACTGCGGTCGATTGTAACAGTAGTGACGTCAGCGACGGGTTTGCTGGCGCTGTTGCTGATGGGAATAGGTGTATTAGTATTCATTCTGTTCATCGAGCTGACGATAGCCAAAGCGCAGGCTTCACTTAAATTGTTGCTGGAGCTGGGGTACAGCCCGCGCTATCTTCGGAGATTTATGTTGTTGCAGTTTTTGCCGCTGGTATTTGCAGTGCTCCTGATCGCTTTGCTGATAACGGCAGTTATACAATACTTAGCATCCATACGGTTGCAGTCCTTAAATTTATCGCTGGCAGCTTATCCCGGCTGGCCGGTATGGGCAGCATTCGGGGTAAGTACTGTTGTGCTGTTGTTGTTCATTGTAAGTTCCCTGAAACGCTCCATACAAATCCGCTAAAGCTTATTCTATGAGATATCGTTTGCTTATAGTTGCCATGTTCTTTGAATTCGCTTGTTTCGCACAGGCTGTTACCCGTATCAATAAAGACCTGGAGATAATTGCGCTCAATGCGCGTACGCTGATACACACATCGTACATGACTGTTCCTTCTTTCGGCAGGGTGCCCTGCAACGGGCTTATTTACGTCAACGGCAAAGAAGCCGTTTTTATGGACGCCCCACACAACGACACCTTATCGAAGGCGCTGCTCGACTGGTTTCACGTGGCTTACCCGAACGTGGAGATAAAGGCGGTCATAGCGGAGCATTTTCACGATGATTGCCTGGGTGGCTTGCAGGAGTTCCATAACCGCGGTATCAGATCGTATGCGTACAAGCTGACACCGGAACTGGCAAAAGCAGAGGGGAATCCCGTGCCATATCGCACTTTCGACGACGAGCTGAAAATAAGAGTAGGAGAGGGGAAAGTGGTTTGCCGCTATTTTGGCGAAGCGCATACGAAGGACAATATTATCGGCTGGCTTCCTGACGAGAAGATACTATTCGGTGGATGCATGATAAAAGCTGATGGCGCAGGTAAGGGCAACCTCGCAGATGCCAATACCACCGAATGGCCGAATACAGTAAGCCGTATCAGGAATGAATTCGGTAACCAGGTGAAGATCGTAGTTCCCGGCCATGGCGACTATGGTGGGGTGGAGTTGCTGGATTATACGATCGGTTTGTTCAGGCAGTAACTACTCCGTCATCTCCGCATTCGAGTCGAAGTACATCATCACCTTCTGGTTGTTGCTGTTCGAGAGTACCCATTTCCGTTGTTTATCGTTGCGCAGGTAGTTGATATCAAACAACCCGTGGCCATCGATGTGCGAGTACATTGCTAACAGCACATAGGAATTGACGGCTTTACCGCCCAGTATTGCAGGTTTCCATTTTGGCATGCTGCGTGCAAACACATTTTCCAGCTGCAGCAGCCGGATCTCTTCCGATGAATTTGTTGAACGGTTATACAGCCTGTCAACACAGGCATTGCCCAGGCTGTCGACCACGACCTTCAAGATGACCACACCCTCGATTCGCTCCAGGTCGCGGAAATTCAATTCTTTTTCAAATGCTTTTTTCAGCTTGCCGGGGAACGCGGCCTTTGTATCGCCGCAGTCCTTGCAGTAATTAAGTTGCGGGCATTTTGAATAAAAAGTGATCGCGCCGCTTTTCTGACCAAAAGATGTTCCGCAAAGCAAAACGAGGAATATCGCACAAAGCCATTTCATAGGGTAACGTTTATCCCTCAAATTTAAAAACTGCGGCAGGTATTTGCAAGAGGTTTAGCATAGCCTGCTACCATCAGGAACCGGACGGTCCAGTGAAGTAAGCACAATGTCACCGTTCTCGTCGGCAAAACCCGTCACCAGGCACTGCGACATAAAGGGGCCTATTTGCTTTTCGGGAAAGTTGGTCACGGCAACCACTTGCCTGCCAACCAGCATTTCCTTCGTATAATGTTTGGTTATCTGCGCACTGCTCCATTTAATACCAGCCGGGCCGAAGTCTATCTTCAGCTTGTAGGCCGGTTTGCGCGCTTGCGGAAAATCGAGGACATCGAGCACCGTGCCGGCGCGCAGTTCCACTTTCTCAAAATCGCCCCACGCAATGTTGTTGGTATCCACTCTTTAGTTTTTTTGCTAAAGTAGGATACTGCAGCCAGACTATAGGTTGGGTATTTCGGGCTTGTCAGGCATATTGGGTACTGTGGGGTCGGGTGTCTGTGGATGCGTTGGTGGCTCCTCCGGTGGTATCATCGGCGTTGAAGGCGGCTTTAACGGGTCAGGGCCGTCGGGCGGACCTTTGGGTATATTCGGGTCTATTTCAGGGTGTTTTGGATCAGGTATTTCCGGAACATCAGGTGTTTGTTTTTGATCGTCTGTCATGGCTGTTGTTTTTAGTAGGGATACTAAAATTACGCCACGTCTTAACGGGTTTCCAGTTCCAGCTTTATCTCGGCTGCGCGGATAACAAAATCCTCGTAACAGAAAGTAGAAAGAATGGGATCGGTGGCAGCGCCGAAACCTCTGATGTGGTCCGCATCGGTGATGGTGCGTTTTACCAGTTCGCGGTAGGTCCAGTTGCGGGTATCGCCCTTCTCGCCCTCGAAGCGGATGGCGATCTTGTCGCCGCGCTCGGACAGATGGCGATCCAGGCAATTGGCCGAGGCATTGGTCCTGCCGCCGGAGAACCACCGGTAGTTCGGCGCCGCCGAGTCATCGAGCGCGCGATCGAACGGCGTCTGCCAGGCGATG
>CAMPKG010000337.1 GCA_946887085.1 uncultured Sphingobacteriales bacterium | reverse complement strand
CAGAATGGTTCTGGAACGCCTGGTCATTACGTCTTTCTTTTCTATGAATTGGTCGAGCTTGTCTTTAGGGATGCGAAGGCTATAGAATTGCCCGTTATATGCACCCATTTCATAGAGTTCATAATCAGGGTTCCATTTATCGTGCTGGCGCTTGTCAAGGCCCAGTTCCTTCACCAGCAGCTCTTCACTTAAAGGCTCAGACAGGCGTACTATCGACATATTCTTCAGCTCTTCTTCTGTAAAAACAACTTTTGGCTTGGCAGCCTTTTTATCGGCCATCGGGGCTTCCTTAGCGAAAATATCATCGGGCAGGTCACTGACGCCAATGAACCTGCTCATGTTCTCGAAAATGGTAGCTGTGGCCACGAATGCCAGCACGTGGCCCTGTGTTTCCTTAGGCAGGTGCTTCTTAATGTCCCAGAAATTGGTGCTGCCGGTGCGTGCAATGGCACGGTGTACAGGGGCAGGGCCGCTGTTATAAGCTGCCACAACCAGCAGCCAGTCATTCAGCTGACCATAGAGATAAGCGAGGTATTTTGCTGCCGCGTTGGTCGATTTATAGAGATCTCTTCTCTCATCTTTCTTACCGCTTACCTTCAGGCCCATCATACGGGCTGTAGATGCCATGAACTGCCAGGGGCCTACCGCGCCCACGCGCGATACGGCGTTATGGTTAAGTGCCGACTCGATAACAGCCAGGTATTTCAGTTCTTTAGGGATATCGTGTTTCTGGAGGATGTTATCCATCAGGGAGAACTGGTTATCTCCGCGCTTAGATACTACCGAAAGTGTACGCTGGTGCACCTCAAGGTATTTCTTCACGAAATTCCTGATGTAATCATCCATAGTACCGTAGTACTCCTTCTGGCCGGCCAGGGGCACCGGTTTGTACACCTTCTTCTGGGGTACAGTCGGCTTGTTCATAGCCACCGCGGGCATTGCAGAGGGCTTAATGGTACCTTTCTTCACGATAATAGTGTCGGTCTTTACAACCTTCATATGACCGCGGAGGGCACCGGGCTTCTGCTGTGCAGCAACTGCAAGCGCAGAAACTGATAAAATTGAAGTCACTACAAGATCTTTCAATTGCATGTTTGAATCGTTATTTAAGCGGTTAAAGCATGCAACCCCAATGGGCTACTTTTCTATCTCAGATTTAATGTTTCTGTAAACATGGCTGCCATACAGCCGGGCAGGTGATCTAGGCGTTGTTGCCAGCGTTAGCGGCGGTCTTTTCGCGCTCCTTCATTCCTGCTTCAATCTCGTCCTTAACGCCTTGCTTAGCGTCATTGAACTCACGGATACCTTTACCGATACCGCGTGCCAGCTCAGGGATCTTTTTACCACCAAAAAGCACTATAACCACTATAAGGATAGTTATCCATTCGCCGCCACTAGGCATCGACCACAGCATCTGGGGCTGAATCGCTAATAAAGACATAGTAACAAATTTAAATTGAGAATCAGACAAAAATAGGGCTTCTCATCCATAAAAAGGGTGATGAAGCTCATATTTTAACACTGGCAAGATAGGGATTAACATCTGTATTTCAGAGTTATGTGAATAACTTTGAATGTTACAGTTTTAACAATTACAATTGTTCCCGCAATTGCCTGGTCATACCCGTAGTATAGGTGCGCCATTTTTCGATGACCTGGGCCATATCATCAGGTAGCTCCGAATCGAATTGTATCCACTGCCTTGTTTTAGGATGAGTAAATCCGAGCTCCTTAGCATGCAGGGCGTGCCGTGAAAGTATCTTGAAACAATTATCTACGAACTGCTTGTACTTGGCAAAGACCGTTCCCTTCACAATATAATCGCCGCCGTAGGTGCGGTCGTTGAACAATGGATGGCCTTTCTGTTTCATGTGCACCCTTATCTGGTGGGTACGGCCGGTTTCCAGTCTTAGCTCTACCAGGGTTACGTAATTAAAACGTTCCAGTACTTTGTAGTGGGTGATGGCTTCCTTACCGTAATCACCATCTGGGAAAGCAGCCATGATCTTACGGAACCGCAGGTTGCGGCCCACATGGGCTATGATGGTTCCTTCATCCTCTTCAATATTACCCCAAACCAATGCAATATACCTGCGGTGTACCGTGTGTTTTTTGAACTGTGAAGCGAGATCGCTCATGGCTTTTTCGGTCTTGGCGATCAGTATCAATCCACTGGTGTCTTTATCTATCCTGTGCACTAATCCCACACGCGTAAGCGAGGAAGTGTCAACCTGTTCCTGCTGGAAATAATAAGAAAGCCCGTTTACCAATGTACCTGAATAATTGCCGCAGCCGGGGTGTACCACCATGCCTGCCGGTTTGTTGATGACCATCACATCATCATCTTCATAAACGACGTTCAGGTCCATTTTTTCAGGTAACACCTCCGTCATCTCCGGGCGGCGATTGTCCAGCACCACTATTTCATCACCCGGCTTTACTTTATAGTTGGGCTTTACGGTCTCATTGTTCACTTTGATGAACCCTTCTTCCAGCGCCTGCTGTATTTTATTACGTGTGGCGCCTTCCACGCGGTTCATCAGGAATTTGTCTATGCGTAAAGGCTCCTGGCGCTTGTCGGTGACAATGCGCAGGCGCTCCACCGGCTCGGCCGGGGCATCAGCTTCCACCTGTTCCACGTCGTCATCGTCGTACAGGTCATCTATATCTTCTATTTCGTTTGCTTCGCTCATAATGTATTGGCTGCAAATTTATTCTTTTAGCCATTTTTTGATGATGGCAGGGTCAAGTTGATTGTAATTAGCCTCGCGCTCTACAACACTGTTATCTATCCAGTAGATGGCGGGTACATAGTCACCGGCCATTTCTTTAAACTCATCCATATCGCCAAACAGGATGTGTGGTACATTCTGCGCCTTACTTTCCTCAAAGAAGGACTCATAATTCTCCTGCTTTCCACTGAGGATGATATAGACAGGCAACTCCGGGTGCTGGCGCTCCAGTATATGCATCAGGTAAGCCGCTTTACGGCAGTGCGGACAGGTGAGGCTCATAAATGCCACAACGTGTTTCCCTTTGCGCAGATCAATTTCAGGTTGTTGGATACCCGGAATATAAAGGGCATCCATATTGATCTCACGATTAGCTTTCGAAGGTTCGTTGCCAAAGTTGGGAGGCGATATCACGAAGGGCACCACCAGTGCGGCCATACCCGCCACAACTGCTATCCATTCCTGGTTCCTATAAGGTTTTATCGGGTAGATGAACATGAGTATCACCACCGCAGCCATCATTGCCAGGTTCTTCCAGATGGCATCGAGCGGCTTCATATATATCCAGTCGCCGAAACAACCGCAGTTGCCGGTATTACCCTGTTGAATAATGAGCAGTATCAGATAGCCCGTAAGCGCAGCCAGCATAATAAGCGTAGCAGGGTAGGTGACCTGCTTCAGATAGATATGCCCGATCAGGAAAAGTCCGATCATAAACTCCAGTCCGATGAAAACATAGGCAATAATGCCCGCCACTGTCATGCTCGAAATGCCCAGGTCCATGAAGGTCCACTGGAAAGGCTCGAAGGCCATGAGTTTACTCCAGGCCGAAAATAAAAATACTG
>CAMPKG010000336.1 GCA_946887085.1 uncultured Sphingobacteriales bacterium | reverse complement strand
TGATTTCAATTATTTTTTTACACTATTGTTGCACTGCCGGTACATTCATATTCTGCGTCACTTTTTTGGTGATGATATCGATCTTCCTGGTTAAGGCCTCGGCTGTAGCCATATCCCCTGTTTCGCGTGCAGTATTTGCTAGAACGTTAATGATCGTTACATTTCTTTGGATATCGTCGAATAATGCCTCTTTGGCATCGTCAGGCAGGGTAAGGATGTAGTTGATATCGTCCTCAGAGTTTCGCGCCAGCTTTTCTGCTACTGCTTTTCCATGGCCCTTGTCACCGGCACGATAATAAGCAACGGCCATGTAATAGGCGGTCGCATCGTAATAATAAGAAGCCTCCGATACATTTTCATGTACTTTGTTAAGAAGCTTGATAGCATCCTGGTTGCGTCCCCTGACCACCAGCTCCGCGGCGATACGGCCGGCGTTGATCCTGTAAGATGAGAGCATGATCCTGTTCTTCTCATCGAAGTACACATCGCTCCTGTTTGCGCCACCCCAGAGGAATTTATTCATGAAAAGGTCATAGCTTTTTTCAACGTCCACTGTACCCATTTCCTGCTGCACCAGTATTGTGGGATTGGTTGCTTTATAAGGCATCAGGCGGAATACGGAACCCTCAAGCCTCATGTAATCTGAAAGACCGACATAGTTTTCTGAAGGCAGGCCGGCGCCAAAATATATCGGGCGTTTCCATCCATCACGGGCTATTGCAGCTATGATCATCAAGGTAGCTATATCATCCTTGTAGGCAACATCTTTAGGAAAGGTGAAGCGGATATCGTTGTTGAATGCCGTGGTGTCACCCGCGGGGTGCAGGCCGTTCTTCACGATCTCTTCCTTGCTAAGGCCCTGTATGAAGAAGTTCTTCGTCGGGAAAAAGTTTTCTTTTTCATCCATACCCATTGCCTGCAGCATGTTGTTTGGATCATCGCTCAGCATGAAATTACAGATGTCGGCCAGGTTAAAGTGCCTGTCTTGCGGCACCTGCGGAGAGGCGTAATAGCGGATATAGTTGCGGCGATCGCCAATGTAATGTTCCTTTTTCCACATCATTGGTATTGCGTCGGCATCGTTTACCCTATAGTTAAGCTGGTCGATATACCAGTCGATGCCAAGCAGGCTCATATTGATCACACGCACGTCCTTCCTGATCCCCTCAACTTCCTGGAGGTACCATACGGGATATGTGTCATTATCGCCATAGGTAAACAGTATCGCATTGGGCGCGCAGGAGTTGAGTACATTGTAGGCGCTGGCACGGGCAAGTGTCTTTTTAGACCTGTCATGATCGTCCCATTCTTCTTTCGCCATCAACGCAGGCACGGCCAGCAGGCATATCGCGATAGTGGCATATACCCCGCCGGCACCTTTTACTGCCCTTTGCAGCCAGTCGCTTACCATTAGCACCCCAAGGCCTATCCATACGGCAAATGCGTAGGTTGAGCCTGCGAACGCGTAGTCGCGCTCACGTGGTTGCAGCGGTGGCATGTTCAGATAAATGGCGGTGGCAAGCCCGGTAAAAAAGAAAAGTACAAGTACTCCAACGCCGTCCTGCTTGTTGCGGTTGAATTGGTAAACCAGGCCGAGGATACCAAGTATGAACGGCAGGAAGTATAGTTCGTTCCGGGCACGATTGTTCTTGTAGCCGTCTTGCATTTTATCTATATCTCCCAGGCCACGTAGCTTGTCCAGCGGTTTGATGCCGGAGATCCAGTTGCCATCCTTAGGCTGATGGTGATGTCCCTGCATGTCGTTCTGGCGGCCTGCATAGTTCCACATAAAATAGCGCCACCACATCCAGTCTACCTGTATGCTGAAGAAATAGCTGTAGTTGTCAGCCGAACTAGGCGCTTCACCATCTGCAAGCCCCAGGATGTTCTGGTAGAAGCGTATATGGCTTGGGTCGTTGTTATCGTGAATACGCGGGAAGAAACGTTTGTCAGCAGCATCGAATTCCTGTTCTATTTTCTTGCCGACTGTTTCATAATAGTCCTTTCCGTCTTTTTGCGAACGGGCATACTGATATCCCTTCACAGGGTAGCCAATAGGCCTGGCGGTAAAGTCCTGGCCATATAACAGTGGCGCCTGGCCAAATTGCTCGCGTTGGATATAGGAAGTAAGGCTGATTGCGTTATCCGGGTTGGTCATGTCGATCGGCGTGTCTGCCCTCGAGCGAATGATCGCGGCCAGGTAGCTTGAAAAACCGATGATAATGAACGTCAGGCAAAGTGCGGCGGTATGCGCTGCATAATTGCCTTTACGTTTAAAATACGTGAGTGCCCATACCATTGCGCCTATCAGTAATATCACAAACGTGATCGCACCTGAATCGAAGGGCAGGCCGAAGCTATTCACAAACAGCAGATCGAACTTGGAAGCGAGTATGGGTATGCCCTGCAATACGCCAAATTGTACAAGCACCAGCAACACGCAGCCCACCACGAACGCGATAATATCTCCTACCGTGGTAGCGTCATAGCGCCGGTAATAATAGACCATCGTCATTGCGGGAATGGCTAGTAAGCATAGTAAATGTATGCCTACCGAAAGGCCTATCATATAGGCGATAAACAATATCCACTTGTCAGCATATCTCTGGTTGGCTACATGTTCCCATTTCAGGATAGCCCAGAAAACCAGCGCAGTAAAAAACGATGAAGTTGCATAAACCTCACCCTCAACAGCCGAGAACCAGAAAGTGTCGGAGAAAGTATAGGCGAGTGCGCCTACCAAACCGGCGCCCATGATCAGAGTAGTAGTGGTGCCGTCAGGGTTTTCGATCTCGCGGGCAAGCAGCCTTTTGGCAAAATGGGTGATCGTCCAGAAAAGGAACAATATGGTCAATGCGCTGGCCAAAGCCGACCATGCGTTGATCATCATGGCCACTTTTTCTACATTGCCGCCAGCCAGCAAACCAAACATCCGTTGAATAAGCATGAACAGCGGTGCGCCGGGTGAGTGGCCAACTTCCACTTTGTAAGCGCACGAGATAAACTCGCCGCAATCCCAGAAACTGGTAGTGGGTTCCATAGTTATGAGGTAAACTATTGCAGCAATGGCAAAAGTGACCCAACCGACAAGGTTATTGACCTTACGAAAATTCATGAAGCTTTATTTTGACAGGCAACAAAAATAGAAAAATACAGCTATGCGCCTAATACAATCAACGAATTAACAAATTTATATCTGTTTAAACGACGGCACAGTAACCAGCTCTTAAACCAGCAGGCTGTTCAGGTTTTTCAGCCGGTCGTGCGAGAGGACCTGTGCAAGCTGTACATCGGGAATGTTGCGGAGGTGCTGCGTGACGTTGCGGGCGTCTTCTTCTGCATCGTTGCTTTGTATCATCCACAGGTAATCCAGCTGTTTGATCTCGGGCAGCAGCGTCTCTTTGTCAGACCTCAACCGGTATAGCAGATGGCGGTAGCCATTCAAAGGCAGGCAATATTGGTACACGGGAAAAAAATGCTGGTTGCCCTTGCCGGTTTGCAGAACGATGTCCAGTTCTGCCTCGCGGGCCAGATTGAGCGCAAATCTTTCGTTGAGCAACCAGCAAAACCTGTAAGAGGGC
>CAMPKG010000335.1 GCA_946887085.1 uncultured Sphingobacteriales bacterium | reverse complement strand
TTCCAGTAGTCTTGTTTTGAAAACTGGGAAGTGTCTTGTTAGCATACTTCCGGAAGATGATGTCTTCAGATGGTGGCGCAGAGACTTCGTTCTCTGTTTGGGTAGCAATGAGTTCTTCGAAAAACTCGCGACGGTTGACTTTACCCATAACCCCGTTTTTTTAAGATTAGACTAAAATTAAATTTAAAGTTTAACAAATCTTAGGAATCCCCACTAATTCCAACATTTTAATGCACTATCGGAACACACCTATAGCCGCGCTATATCATTGATCATCAATTAATGCCGTTTTTTCGATGTTTTGGCTTATCTTCAGCAATCTAAAATTTCCAGGTGGCGGTAGCAATTGAAAAAAAGCGAGTAGTGAAGTTTGCATCAAAGGGCGAAGCAAGCTTCTATGATGTTGTCAAGCAACGTGTTGAAGAATATTTTGAAAAGAACAACATTAGCAAGAATGCGAATGGCCCTATGCGTATTAAAACCGCGGCCATGCTGTTGTTCTATTTCGGGGCTTATGTCGCGCTGCTTGCTTTCGGCACGTCAAGCCTTGTGCTGTTTTACGTACTCTGGCTGGTGATGGGCCTGGGCATTGTGGGGATAGGCACCTGCATCATGCACGACTCCAATCACGGATCTTATTCACAGAATAAAGTTGTCAACTCGCTATTAGGCAACATCCTGAACGTTCTGGGTGGCTATGCTCCTAACTGGCGGATCCAACACAATATCCTGCACCATACCTACACTAATCTTCATGGTTTTGATGAGGATATTGCCGGCACTCCCCTGATCCGGATGTGTCCGCACCAACCGCGGTGGAAAGTGCACAAGTACCAGCATATTTACGCCTGGGCCTTTTACTCAATAATGAATTTGTTTTGGGTGACCGCGAAAGACTACAAACTTATTTTCCGCTATCACAAAAACGACCTGTTGCGAAAAGAAAAGCTAACTCTTGGTAAAGCGATCACCGAACTCACTCTGCTAAAGATCTTTTATGTCGCCTACATTCTCGTATTGCCTATCATGCTGTTTGACATACCCTGGTACCATACCGTTCTTGGGTTCGTCGCGATGCATATGGTAGCAGGCCTCGCACTGGCCTGTATCTTCCAGCCGGCCCACGTGATGGAATCTTCAGAGTTCCCTATGCCTACGGAAGACCTTCGCGTTGAAAACAGCTGGGCCATTCATCAACTGCTTAACACTACCAACTTCGCCCCGGGCAGCAAGTTCACTTCCTGGTTCATCGGCGGACTTAACTACCAGATCGAACACCACCTTTTTCCGCAGATCTGCCATGTACACTATCCCAGGCTTTCGAAGATAGTACAACAGGTTGCGGAGAGCTATGGGTTGCCTTACAACGTGCAACCCACTGTGATAAAGGCGCTTGCTGAGCACGGCAAAATGCTCAGGACCCTTGGTCGCCAGTAGACTTACGCAACGGGCCACTTTCTTCAGTCATCACAGCTTCATTGATCAATCCTATACGCATCGAATGCCGTATAGCCTCGTTGCTGTGTTTGAAATAACACACCTCAATGCCATATTCCTGCATCCGCAATATCAGTTTTTCCACTTCCGACTTCCTGCTGCGCCGTATATGTCTTAAGTACACAGCCAGCACCTGCCCCGGAAAGGATTCCACTACCGACATGTAGATATAGGGATCCTGCTGCGTATCGTCACCGAGAAGCACAAACTTCTGGTGCGGAAACTCCTTCATCAGGCGTGCTATACGCATGAACTTACCTGTGTGCCTGGTTTGCCCCTGCGCCAGCAATTGCTTCCATTGCTTCAACTGGTTCAGCAGGAATACACCCTCGGGCAATTCATTACTCCTGCAAAACTCTTTCAGGTATTCGTAAAGGTTCCATTCGCTGCTTGACACGTAGAAAAAAGGGTTGGTCACACCACCGGCATTCGACTTTGCCAGCATCCTGTAATGCTTCACCACTCCATCAAAAGGCTTCCGTGTGCGCTCGTTCTTCGTGAAGAGCACATACAGCCGCTTACCCATCTTCGACGAATGCGACACGAGGAACGTATCATCAACATCAGAAACAAAGGCATACTGCGTGGAGTGAGGTATCAATATCTTTCCTTCACCATATACGCCTTTATGCTGCTCATTCACCACGTTCACCCTTACTATATGCCACCCTTTATCAGGCGGCAAGTCTGACTTCCATTCAAATTTGAAGAAACCGTCTCCGTCAGTTGTCGTCTCCATCACGTCATCACCCCATCGCAGCTGCAGCTTGATGTTCGGATATGGTATCGCCATGAACAATCTCACCAATGCTACCGTATTGCTCCACATGTTCTTGCGATAGCTCTTACGCGGCAACGGCGAACGCCTGAATACATGCCCATAGATCAGCAGCATATCCGCATCCCCGTAGCCATGGTATATCTTAACCACCGGATCTGTATTGATATGCAGCCAGTTAAGCAACCATTGAAAACGTTTTGCGGGCGATGTCGACATAAGCTGAACAATACGGCGCGACTTTTATTATATAACTTGTCACACAAGATATAATAGCGTGCCAGACACACAAAAACTCCGGATACTCTTTGTCCTCAACCCAGCTTCCGGCAAAAACTCCAAGGCCGAGATCGAAATTGCCATCAGGCAATACTTCAAAGAAGTGCAGCATGAATACGACTGGTACCAGACCACGGGCAACAGCGACCATGCCTCGGTGAAACACTGGGTGGACACCTGGCAACCCGACCGGGTAGTAGCCGTTGGCGGCGATGGCACCCTAAAGCTGGTAGCCGAAGTGCTGCGCGGCACCGACATACCAGCCGGCATCATCCCCGCCGGCTCCGCCAATGGCATGGCCCGCGAACTCGGTATACCCAATAATACCAAAGACTGCCTCGACATCATCGTCAATGGCAGCAGCAGGAAGATAGACCTGCTCAACATCAACGACCAGCACCTTTGCCTGCACCTGAGCGACATCGGCATGAACGCCCAGTTGGTCAAGCACTTTGAGGAGAATGACCTCAGCGGCAAGATGGGTTATGTGCGCGGCGCCATCCGTGTGCTGCTGAAGAGGCGCATGATGCAGGTGCGCATCACCAATGACGAGACCACCGTAGAGCGCGACGCCTTTATGGTAGTGCTGGCCAACGCCCGTATGTATGGAACCGGCGCCGTCATCAATCCTGAAGGCGACGTGAGCGACGGCATCTTCGAGATCATCATCATGCGGCGGATCTCGTTTATTGAAGTATTCAAAATGTTCCTTGGCGGGCGCAATTTCAACAAAGACAAGATCGAGATACTCAAGGCCACCAGCGTTGAGATATCCGTCGGTAAGAAAGCCTACTTCCAGGTGGACGGTGAATATCTCGGCAAGACCCGCGCTGTTACCGCAACCATTCAAAAGCATGCTTTGAGTATTATGCAGCCTGTTTGAACCGGGATTAATCTGATTAGCCCGATAAGTTACTCGCATCACATGATTATTTTCAATGGCATGCTCATGAGTTCGCTGCGCCCGGTTGTCGAAAGTTGCCGGTTTTGTCATAAAAATTCGTTCGGCAACTTTGTTGGACACTTCGCATT
>CAMPKG010000334.1 GCA_946887085.1 uncultured Sphingobacteriales bacterium | reverse complement strand
GAACTGGGCGCCGGACCACAACTCCTGTCCTTCCATGTTATAAGGGTTCATAAAGAGGGTTCTGGTAGGATCATCTCCATTCCTGATATAATCCGCATCCGAGAGGCTCAGCTTTTCTTCCGGTGTCATTTGAGACTGGTCAACGCCAGGGTTGATAAATGCCGCGTTCCAGTAGCCGAAGTAGCGCGGATCGCCATTGTACATGGTCATGAGTTCCTGCATTTTTTCCCTGTAGTTTTCAAAGCCCGGCTCGGTGAACATATCATCGGGATTCGGCATACTGGGCAAGCCACCGGCGAAACGACCGCCTGTCCAGTACTCGTTGTATTTATCGCCATAGAGCGCCATAATGTCTGCCATACCATCGTCAATCATGATCTTCTGCGTTTCGGAAATAAATATACCACCCACTCTCATGCTGGCAACAACATTGAGCCGGAAGTTTTTGTACCTGGCATCCGCAACAAACCCATAGATGGCTTTGGGATTCATATTGCCTAAGTACCCGTTCTTTTTGATATAGTCTGTAGTGGTAACGGCTTCCTCAATAATACCGTCAATACCGGTCAGCATCATTCCTTGGTATTTGCCGCTTTGGATATAGCCAATCGGTTGCCGTGCATACATGTCTCCTACGCGTGAACCTTTGAACAAAGCCAAATAGGAAGCTCCGTCATAGTTATAGAATCTCTCTGAGAAGCGTGGGTCCAGGTCATCAATAACAGATTTGAAAGTACTGATGTTACCGGTGAGGTTTACCACCCAGTTTTTGGTGCGTACAGGCGTTACCGTTAAGGCTGCTTCCAGACCGGTTGATTTCACCGCACCCATATTGGTAAGTATCGAGCCAAATCCTGAAGACGTTACCACCGGCAGGGTCTGGATCTGGTTGATATGATTTTTAGAATAAACGGTAAATTCTCCCGATATACGGTTATCAAGCGCTCTGAAGTCTATACCTGCTTCTTTGGTTACGTTCAGCTCGGGCTTAATATTCGCGTCAACAGGGTCACCGCCGATGGTTCCCATAGCAACGCCGTTCCATGTATTTCCTGAAATACCGTAGCTGTCCTGGTTAACAGGTCGTCCAATACCATATCCGGTTTCTGCATACCCCCCTCTCAGTTTGAGGAAGTTAAATACGTTACCCATATCAAAGGTTTCAGATGCTATCCAGCTTAAGGATGCACCGGGGTAGAAATGGTTATCCTTTTCATGGCCCAGTATACCTACCCAGTCGTTACGGCCCGACAACTCTAAGTAAACCATATTTTGCCATCCGATGCTGGCAGTGGCATAAGCGCCGTAGTTGCGACCGGGGTAACCCCTGTTGAAATAGGCAGCCTGCCTTACTGCCGCAGGCAATGAACTATAGCTAAAGGAGTTGGGAGTTGCCAGTATTTCGCCGCCAAACCCGGAATTGTTGCTTTCGCCATAGTTATAGGAAAAGCCGCCTAAAGCATCAAGCGACAGCCTGCTGCCAAGAAAACGCTTGTTGTAAGAAAGCAACAGGTCATTTCTTACATTGAGATTGTTGCTGTGCTGTTGTTCGTATATGCCTTGCGGCCTGCGTTCTGCATCCCATGGGCTTTTTCTTTCAAACGCAAAGTTTTCATGGCTGATGCCTGAGCGCAACGTGAGCAGGAATGGCTCACCTATTTTATAATCCAATTGTACTTTTCCGAAAAATACGTCTTTGGTATAGGTTCTGATAATGTTTTCAGCGGCAAAGTAAGGTCCGTTTTTACCAACTGCATTGTACCTGAGGCGATCTTCTCCCGGTCCTTTCAGATAAGGCGTGTTCTGGTATTGTCCTTCCCAGTCGGTGATCCAGGGGTCGGCCTTTTCCCATTCCGACATTTTGGGCATATTGATGGGCATAGACATGGCATGAGCCAGTGGGTTGTCTTCTCTTTTATCCTGAACGTGCGACTGGTTAGGCACAAAGGTATGAGACCATGATGCCTGGGAAGTAACTGAAAGCCTGTCGTTTATATTGTATTTAGCATCAAAGGAAACGCTGTTCCGGGTTGTTTTGTTGCCAGGTATTACGGCATTGTGTACCAGGTTGCCGAGGTTGAGCCGGTAGTTACCCTTTTCGTAGTTGCCTGTTACGGCTACGTTATTGTCGGTCATCACCCCTGTTCTCAGGAAGGCCAGTAGCGGATTTTTATCTCCACGGGCTTCCAGCACCGATTCTTCCCATTCCTGTGTAAGGATATTCCACCTCCACACAGGTTCGTTGTTGTTCACCTTGTCATCTATTGCCCAGCCGAGTCCCTTTTTATCTTCGGTTAATGCGCTTCCGTCTTCATCGCCCTGGAAAAATCTTCTTTGCACCGGAGGGGCACTATAAGCCTGGTCGAAAGAAGTAGCGCTACTTACCGAAATGCCGAGCCCTTTTTTAGCTCCCGCACCCGATTTGGTGGTGATCAGGATCACGCCATTACCTGCCTGGGATCCGTAAAGCGCTGCAGCGCTGGCGCCTTTCAGCACAGAGATGCTCTCGATATCGTTGGGGTTAAGGGAGGAGATAAAGTTGCCTGCATCAATACCTGCGGTGGCTCCAACGGTGTTGGAACCCAACTGTACGCCATTCAGCACGATCAGGGGCTGGGTTTCGTTGTTAATATTACTTGCCCCCATTATACCTTTCAATGAGGTAGCCCCGCGTATGTTGAACATTACAGAAGAGGTGGGTGAGGATGTAACGCTGTTCATTTGTACTCCCGTAACTTTACCTTCCACTGATTTCAACACATTGGAGGCACCCCCGGTTTCCATATCTTTAGCTTCAACAGAAGAAATGCTGTACCCCAATGCTCTTTTCTCCCTTTTTATACCGAGAGATGTTACTACCACCTGCTCTAATTCCCTGCTTGATGCATCAAGCGTAATGTCTAATACTGCTTTGCCAGATACAGCAACTTCTCTTGTATTATAACTAACATGGCTTATTACCAACACAGCATCGGGGCTGCTTACAGTTATTGCAAACTCACCATTACTATTTGTTGTAGTAACATTGCCGGTACCCTTTTCTGTTACTGTTGCGCCGGCTACGCCGCCATTTCCATCACTTATCCTGCCTCTTACGGAAAAATCAGCGGCATCCGCGGCAGCGCTGATCATGGCAGCGGGAATAGCAAAATTTTCTTCCGTGTTTTTTTGTGTTGCTTCTTTTATAACATATACTTCTTTCACTTTTTCAAACACCAAACCAGCAGTAGAAAGCACCTTGTTCAGTGCAATGTCGGGATTGCTTTGTTTGGAAGCATCCAGCACATCGTAATTTACGCTTACCGATTTGAGGGTGTTTGATTCATAGCTGTAATAAATGTTTTGATACGTTTTTTTAAATTCATTCATAAATTCCTGCAGGGAAGTTGTTTTCAGATCGCTTCCCGCAGCAAGGTTGGTTTTGTTTACTAAGGAAGGGGATAGAGCAGCTAAGTCCTGCGCCCATGCCCCGGTTGTGGCCAGTAAAAACAATACGGCCATCAACATTGTCCCTAAGCAGCGTTTTGAAAAAGATGGTTTTCTTTTCATAACTGTTTTGATTGAGGGTTAATAATGATTAATTGTTGGTTTTGTGTTTGTATGCTGATGTTTAAGGTTTTCTCTATTACCT
>CAMPKG010000333.1 GCA_946887085.1 uncultured Sphingobacteriales bacterium | reverse complement strand
TAGAAGTCCATCCATTATATCTGCGAACAACACGCAGGCTTTCAATAATGTCTTCGAAATAGTAGTTGTTGGGTTGATAATATTTGGTGTAGATATCTGCACGCACAGAATTCATACTTACGCGGATGCTGTTCAGCCCTGCCTTCATCAGTTCCTCAACAGCATCGGGCTTGCTTCCGGTTGTGTTGATATTGATGCTGCCTTTAGCAGTATGCTTGCGTATTTCTATTATCGCTTCGCGAATGGTCTCCCACATCAGCAGCGGCTCACCCTCACAACCTTGTCCGAAGCTGATGATCGGGTAGGGTGCAGTTTCAAGATGCGGCACAGTGAATTCAACTATCTCTGCCGCGGTGGGTTTAAACATCAGCCGGTCCTGCGGCGAGGTAATTGTTTCATCCTGCGGCTGAAAAGATATGCAGCCGATGCAGTTGGCATTGCAGGCGGGTGATGCAGGTACCGGGCATTCCCAACGGCCCATGAAATAATTACGCGCGGCGGGACAATTATAAGTAAGCGCGCAATTTTCCGCCAGGTGTTTTACAAGCCGGTTGTGCGGATAGGCCTTCATTAGTTCGGAGACGCCCTCTTGTATTTTAGCATCATTATACCCGCTGCACTCCTGTCTTATGTCGCGCTCGATGCGTACGGCGGGCACGTAGAATTTTCCATTCTCCCAGCCAACGGCAGTATAGCAGAACAGCGGCAGCGTTTGTGCATCGGGTATGGCTTCAAATGCAGATAGGTACAAACCCGTGTGCGCAGGCGGAACGAATGCAGCTGTAGCCCAGCCTTTTTCGCAAAGTCGCATTTCGCCTGTGTTCACGTCAATGCCTATCCCTCTTCTGTCCGGCAGCCGGTATAGCGATCCTCCATCGGGCAGTTCTATCCAATCCTCTTCAGGTATTGGCATAGCGTCCCATCCACTGCGGCCCACTGCATACAGCGATGTGTCTTCAAAAATATTACCGTTGTCGTCGGCGTATAAAATGTAAGGAGCATGCATACACTCAAATTTTCAAATTGCCTACCACACGTTTTGCGCACGCTTCGGCTTCTCTTCTTCTATTTTTTTATTGCAGAAATCTTCAAAGGCCTGTTTATCGATCTCCAGGGGGCCTATTGTCCATTGGTATAGCCTGTTGTCATGGCAATTGATCGTCAATACACCGTGCCTGAACAATGCCTGGTCTATCTCCCACCAGCTGATCTGCCGCCTGCGCGATGCCAACGGCATTTTTACGCCGGTGTCGTCTATCCGCACAAACAGGGTGCCTGGTTTTTGCTGTTCCCATATAAGCGCCAGCAACACAGTGGCGCTCAGCACACCCATTATTGCTGCGGGGGTAAGCATACCCTCAATAGCCAGGTAGCTGGCCAGGCAAAGCAGTATCATCAGTTCCGCTATGCGTAGCAGCCGGTTCACTTTGGCGTCCCTGATCCATTTGTTGCGAAACATGGATACCATCAAAAGAATGGCTCCGGCAATCACCAGGATAAAACTCCAATTGCCGGCCGGGGGATAGAACTGCATTAGTACAGCTCCTGTTCCGCACATGGCCAAAGCTACCATCAGGTGCAGGGCCGTGACCTGGTGCGGCCTTACCCTTACCTCGGTCAGAGGAAAATCAAATACCATAGCGGCTGCAAAGTTAGGCTAAAAGCCCCGTATACCCGGTTTGCCTTATGAGGCCACCACATTTTGTTCAGTCGCTGGCGCCGATGAAATAGCTTCGCCCGGAAGTTTTACTTCGAAGTCTTTAAGCTCTTTCATGGTATTGCCCTGCAGTACCAGGGCGCCCTGTTCTGCCAGTACGCGAAGGCGCCAGCCCAGGTGCACGTCGCCGGTAGGAATCCCGAATTTGTTGAGCGCCTGGCTAACAATACGCGATGCTTTCTGGAACTGGTGCGAGCAAAAACTCAGCAGTTGGTTATCGTAATAAGAATCGGGCTGGGAGGCGAGTTTTTTACCACCGCCATGTGTGCGTATGCCTGCGTTTTCGTTTATCAGCTTGCGCCATTCCTCTCCGTCAAGCTCCACTTCGGCAGGCGTCACCGGGCGGGCCAGGCGGCGGGCCTTTATAAGTTCTTTCGCCAATATCTGGCTGATGCTTTTTGGATAGAATACCTTGCCATTCTCATCGAGAAATGGGAGGTTAGAGATATTCAGCAGGAAAAAACGACCCATGTGTTTCGACAGGTAGGGAAGCATCCAGTGATAAGCGCAGACATCCGCCGGCGCTGGTGCCATCCAGAACCATACCTGTGCAGTTTCGTCCTTAAAAAGCGCGTTCGAAACTTCCAACAGGCGCTCCATGTCATCTACTTTGAGGTCTTTATCCTGAGGGATCACCTGTTGCCAGAACCCGGTACGCAGTTCGCTGAAACCCCGTCCCTCCTCTTTTTGAATGGGCCCTACATGCAAAATATCTTTAAGTACAATAACTTCCCCTTGCAGGGTTGGTTCCGTCATAATTGCCTCGCTCAGCGGCTGTGCTGCCAGGTCTCCAACTACCAGATGATAGATCATGCCGGCAAATTTAACCCCGGCGACCGTTATTTGCCAGCTTTGTTTCTACGCTGTTTATAAGTTGTGGATTGAATAACACAATATTGATGTTATTGATTATATCACGGCGATTTTTATATTCATTGGCGTGGCTTGCCGCGCACGATTTTTGTGTCTTTGCCGGCAAGTTTTAAAACGGCCATAGATGTATTACAAAATAGTATTCGCAAAGAACAGGATAATTTCCTGCCGTGAGACCCTGGAGAAAGTGGTTAGCGATGAACCTTATTATGAACACAGAAATGGCCTGCTCACTTACGCCATTGTACGTGCGGAAAATGAGTCGCAGGCCCGCTCGATAGCCAAATACCTGGCATTGGAAATGAAGCAACGGTACGAACAGCACGATGCCGCCTGAATCCGGCCGCTAGGATTACCCCGTTTTTGTTACTCCCCAATTTCATTTTCGTATAAACGAAAAAATACATAACTGTGTATTGGCAGGATTTTCCGCGAATTGAATTGTTAGTTTTTGTTGACTAAAAATGGGGGTTTCGTGATTTCTAACAATTTTCCGGGAACATTCTCACGGTCTAAAATGCCTGCCCACAGGTACAGGGATTGACAATTTGTGCCCGTCCCTGGCAAGGGGTGGTTATGTTTTTCATGGCTTCTTTTAGTGTTTACAGTATGTCAAAGAGCTGCGGTTGAACGTTGCTTTTCCGGCATTGTTAATCACTACAAATTTACGCAATTTTGGTGTTCCGGGGAAATCGAATTGGTCGCGATGGACCTGTGCCACAGCTCCATCGCGATAACATATCGATCCGGGCGGCCATTTCATTCGTTGAATGAAAACCGACTTTGGTTGGTTCAAACAGTCATTTCATACGTATTTGATAATAAATTCATAAATAGGCACGTTTTATGCTCTGATAATAAAACCCCGGCAAGGGCTACACTTTTAATCCTTAAACTACTATATGAAAAAGAATCTATTAGCATGCCTTTCTTTTTTACTCGTTTTGCAGGTAAATGCGCAAACAAATGTTCAGGGGCTTATTACAGGCACTGTAACAAGGACCAAGGCACACAGTCCTTACATTGTTCCAGGACATCTGCTTGTTGAGACATTCGCAAAACTTACGAT
>CAMPKG010000332.1 GCA_946887085.1 uncultured Sphingobacteriales bacterium | reverse complement strand
AATCTAATTAGTAAAAGCCAGTTCAAAATGAACGGATGGTTAGTATTTCTTTTCTGTACCAAACAGGTACATCAGGCGAAACACATACAAATTGCTGTACTGATCTGCTCTGCCCAACTCGGAATCAATGCTGGTGCGAACAGGAGTGAGTGAATACTGAAAACGGATATCCAGAAAAATGCCTTTCAGCAGGTGTATGCTCCCTCCGATCAGAAAATTCAGATCATATTTTTTAAAAGGATAATCTTCATTCAGATCTATAGTTGCCGGAAAATCGGGCGAGGTAACAACAAATTCGCGTGAACTGATCAACTGAGAGTAAGACAATCCAATACCTGCGTGCGCCTTGTCCCTGTCAAAATAGTTGATCATCACCGGAACCTCTGCATAGTTCAGGTCGATATTATATTTATGAATTACGTATTTCTGAGTATTGGATAGTTGTGACTGATGTGCCCTGCTGCCTTTCTGAGAAAATAATATCTCAACGCTGGTTGCGATACGCGGTGCAAGATGCGCATATACTTTACCGCCAACGTTCAGGCCTGCCTTATGATAGCCCGCAAAATTATCGCCGTCAATTTGAGTAAAATTAGCGCCTGCAACAAGGCCGCCGTAGAACGTTCGTTGCACCTCTTCGTAATAACTGCTCTGTGCAAAACCCTGATACCCAAAACCTGTAAGAACACCCGTAATAGCCAGAAATGCCGCGAAATGTCTATTTTTAGCCATCGAAACCTGGAAAAAGTAAATGAACTTCAAATATACACCAAACACGCTGAAAAAACTGGAACAGCTCTATGAAGAAGCCCGCTATATCATACGCTATGAGAAGGGCAACTTCAATTCCGGGTATTGCATTCTTGAAGATAAACGTGTTGTTGTTATCAATAAATTCCTTGCCATAGAAGGACGTATCAATGCCCTTGTAGAGATCCTTCCATCCATCCAGGTAAATGAGACAGAGCTGAGCGGCGAGATGCTGAAGTGGTATGAACAGCTAAAAGAACAACCTGCCTTCAACAAGCAAAGCGAAGAAGGTTCAGCTCAAACTGAAATGGATATCTGATCGTGAAGGTTACGTTCTTAGGTACAGGCACATCACAGGGTGTACCCTTCATCGGGTGCAGCTGCCCAGTATGTACATCTGCCGACAAACGTGACAATCGCCTGCGTACATCGGTACTTATTGAAACTCCCGAAGCCACTGTAGTTATTGATAGCGGCCCTGATTTCAGGCAGCAAATGCTGCGCGCCGGAGTGAGGCATCTTGACGCTCTTGTTTTCACACATGGACACAAAGACCATACAGCAGGTATGGACGACATCCGCGCCTACAATTTCCATAGCAATAAAGCAATGGCTGTATACGCTACCGAGGCCACCCAGGAAGTGCTGAAGCGCGAGTTCAATTATGTTTTCGCCGAGCACAATTATCCCGGCATCCCCCAGGTGCATCTTCATACCATCTCGAACCAACCATTTGCAATAAAGGGACTTGAAGTAGTCCCTGTCCGCGTGTTGCATTATAAAATGGAAGTGTTCGGGTTTCGCATCGGTAATTTCACCTACATCACCGATGCCAACTATATAGCCCCCGAAGAACTCGAAAAAACACGCGGCAGCGAAGTATTTGTGCTAAACGCACTACGACACCAAAAACACGTTTCCCATTACGCACTGGAAGAAGCCGTAGAAATAGCACATGCTACTGGCGCAAAGAATAGCTATTTTACCCATATCAGTCATCAGTTGGGGCTTCATGCGGAAGTACAACGGCAATTGCCTGAGAATATGCATCTTGCATACGATGGCCTTATACTTGAGTTGTAATTTTCCTTAATTTTAGCAGACAAAACACAAGTCAACAAGAATGAAAAAGCTATTTATAACCCTGCTTGCGGCCTGCAGCCTTTCTATAGCAGCGCAAGCCCAATATGGCAATGAAGCTATCCAGATAGGCCAGAAAGCCCCGGATCTGTCCTTTGCCAACCCCGCGGGTGAGACTATCAACCTGTCTGACGTATATAAAAAAAGATTAGTACTTATCGATTTCTGGGCATCGTGGTGCCGACCTTGCCGCATAGCCAACCCGAGACTGGTTGAAATGTACGACCACTACAAGGATAGGAAATTTAAGAATGCAAAAAGGGGGTTTACCATACTCAGCGTATCGCTCGACCAAAATAAGGAAGCATGGGTAACTGCTATCCAGAAGGACAAACTGGCCTGGCCTTATCATATGAGCGACCTTGCTGCATGGCAGTCGAAAGCAGCTTCGGCCTATGGAGTTCAGTTCATTCCCCAGGCCTTTCTCGTGGATGCGACAGGCAAGGTGATAGGCAAATACGCCAGCGCCGAACAGGCCGCCTCAGACCTGGATAAACTGCTGAAGGGCAATTAATATTTATTTTTAAAATAATGCGTGATATTTTTTTGCTGTAAAGGCAAAAAGTGCTACCTTTGCCCACTCTAATTTTAACGCATGGCAAAATCCATGCACAAAATCGATACAAATGAAAAAAGATATTCATCCTAAGAATTACCGCATGGTGGTGTTTAAAGATATGTCGAACGACTATTCTTTCCTTACCCGCTCTACTGCTGCTACGAAAGAAACGATTGTTTGGGAAGACGGTAACGAGTACCCGCTGGTAAAGGTCGAGATCTCTCACATGTCTCACCCTTTCTATACCGGTAAATCTATGTTCGTAGATACTGCAGGCCGTATCGAGAAGTTCAAAAAACGCTACGAAAAAAAGAAACAACCTTAGAAGTTCATATAACTTGCTTTACGCATGAAAAATCCCGACTTTTGCCGGGATTTTTCTTTTATATGCAGGTTATCCTTTTCGACTCAGATGTGCGGCACAACCTGCTGCCATTCACCCATACAAGACCGGTGGCCGATATCCGTTGCGGCATACTGACCATGCGCGAAAGATGGGAGAAGGTACTGGGAATGGCCACTTCCACCCTTACGGAAGATTATTTACAGGCTGTATTTCCTGTTAACGCCAGTAACGACAACCTGTACATAAACGGTGCGGTATATGCCACACTGGCATTGGCTAAGGAAGTTACTTCACTCAAGCAAGGACAAAAGCTCGTTTCCGGCGCTCTGCTGGTGGCATTCCGGGATGCTGATATCGCCTTCGGGGATATCCACTCTGCAAGCAACAGGATGGAAGCAGTGACCTCTAAAAGCGATTGCACCGCCATCAGCAATCCCTGGGATATTTTCTCTCAAAACGATAAGGCTATTAAGGCCGACTACGATTTTCTCACCAGCGGACGTGAAAGCCAGCCCCTGCCCGACAACATTACAGTTAGTGGCAATGCAATATTCCTTGAAGAAGGTGCGTCCATAGGTGCCGGGGCGATCATAAATACCAACTCAGGGCCTGTTTACCTGGGTAAAGACGCTGAAATAATGGAAGGCGCCATCATGCGCGGGCCGCTTGCTGCATGTGAGCATTCAGTGATTAAAATGGGCGCTAAAGTTTATGGCGCAACCACCATCGGTCCCGGCTGCAAAGTAGGCGGTGAGATAAGCAACGTAGTGTTCTTCGCTAACAGCAATAAAGCACACGATGGATTTCTTGGTAATGCAGTGATCGGCGAATGGTGCAACCTCGGCGCGGACAGCAACACATCCAACCTGAAA
>CAMPKG010000331.1 GCA_946887085.1 uncultured Sphingobacteriales bacterium | reverse complement strand
ATGGATTGTAACTCTGTAGAGACCGCGGTAAAAGGCGCTGATTATGTTTTTCATGCAGCTGCGCTAAAACAAGTTCCTTCCTGCGAATTTTTTCCAATGGAAGCTATTAAAACAAATGTCATTGGCACGGAGAATGTTTTAGGGGCTGCCATCAAATACGGGGTGGAGAACGTGGTTGTGTTGAGCACAGACAAGGCTGTCTATCCGATCAACGCCATGGGTATGTCAAAGGCGCTGATGGAGAAAGTGATGGTCGCCAAGTCGAGAAATATAAGCAAAGAGAAGTTGGTTTTCTCCGGTACGCGTTATGGCAATGTAATGGCATCGCGGGGTTCGGTGATACCATTATTCATTGAGCAGATAAAAGCCGGTAAGCCGATAACGATAACCGACCCGAACATGACAAGGTTTATGATGACCCTGGAAGATGCAGTAGAACTGGTGATGTTTGCATTTCACAATGCAAAGCAGGGAGATATTTTCGTGCAGAAGGCGCCCGCAGCTACCATAGAAACGCTGGCAATTGCACTGAAAGAAATTTATAATGCAGGGAACGAGATAAAAGTGATCGGCACAAGGCATGGAGAAAAGCTGTATGAAACGCTGGTAAACCGTGAAGAAATGTCGCGTGCGGAAGATATAGGCGATTACTACCGCATACCCGCGGATGACCGTGATCTTAACTATGAACATTATTTCTCTGAAGGCGAGATAAATGTTGCCAAGCTGGAAGATTATCATTCTCACAATACTGCCAGGCTCGATCTGGAGGCAACCAAGAAGCTTCTGCTTAAACTGCCATTGGTGCAAAAGGACCTGAAACTGGTTGCGAGCAATTAATATGAAACGTGTAGGCATTACCGGGCAGAACGGGTTTGTAGGATCATATTTATATAACAGGCTGAGTTTACTAAAGGAAGAATTTCAGCTTGTTGATTTTCATCGCGATTTTTTTGAAGATGAGGCTGCATTGCGTCGATGGGTAAAACAATGTGATGTGGTCGTTCACCTCGCTGCCTTGAACCGTCATCCTGAAGAAAAAGTATTACACGATACGAATGTCGGCCTGGTGCAAACCCTGATACATGCACTGGAAGCGGAACAGCATACTCCGCAGATTGTTTTTTCTTCTTCTACGCAGGAAGAACGTGAGAATAATTATGGTACATCCAAAAGCAAAGGCAGGCAATTATTCGCAGACTGGGCTGAAAAGAACAATGCCTGTTTTACCGGCATGGTCATACCCAATGTATTCGGTCCTTTTGGTAAACCGTTTTACAACTCCGTGGTAGCTACATTTTGCCATCAGCTGTGCAATGGTCAGCGGCCCGCGATAGATGTTGATGGTCATTTAAAGCTCATTTATGTTGATGAACTCGCAACATTCATCATAGAAGCGGTAAGACAAGGCTATCATAATGCAGCGTATAAAATAGCGCCAACTTCGGAACGATATGTTACGGAGGTACTTGCTAAGCTTACTGAATTTAAAGAATTGTATTTTGACCAGGGGATATTCCCTGCCATATCTAATGAGTTTGAAAGGAATTTGTTCAATACTTTCAGGGGTTATATCGACCACCGAACACACTTTCCCGTTAAGTTGAAACAAAATGCCGATAACCGGGGCGTATTTGTAGAACTGGTGAAGCTTCAGCAAGGGGGGCAGGTATCATTTTCAACAACGCATGGGGGAATAACGCGAGGCAATCATTTTCATACACGAAAAATAGAGCGCTTCCTGGTAATTAAAGGCAAGGCGCTGATACAACTAAGGAAATACAATACTGATGAAGTGCTGGATTTTCACCTGGATGGAACAGAACCTGCTTATGTCGACATGCCGGTATGGTATACACACAACATTAAAAATACCGGGGAAGAAGACTTGTATGCCGTTTTCTGGATCAACGAGTTTTTTGATCCTGCAGACCCCGACACTTATCTTGAAACAGTGTAATCTTAATTGATGGAACTTAACAGGAAATTAAAAGTCCTTACTGTAGTGGGTACCAGGCCAGAGATCATACGTTTATCGCGTGTGTTGGCAAAACTGGATGCCTCACCGGCCATTGAACATGTGCTGGTACATACAGGGCAGAATTATGACTATGAGCTCAACCAGATATTCTTTGAGGACCTGGAACTGAGAAAACCAGATCATTTCCTGAATGCGGCCGGTAAGACCGCCTCAGAGACCATTGGGCAGATATTGATCAATATCGACCAGGTATTGGAAAAAGAACAACCCGATGCTTTCCTCGTCTTGGGCGATACCAACAGTTGCTTATGCGCCATTCCAGCCAAGAAAAGGCACATACCCATATTCCACATGGAGGCTGGCAACCGTTGCTTCGACCAGCGTGTTCCGGAAGAGACAAATCGCCGTATAGTAGACCATATCAGTGATATTAATCTTACCTACAGTGATATTGCCCGCGAATACCTGCTAAGGGAAGGCATTTCTCCCGACCGTGTGATCAAAACCGGCAGCCCAATGTATGAAGTGCTACAACACTTTATGCCTAAAGTGAACAGTTCGGATGTATTATCAAAGCTTTCGCTGGAAAAGGGAAGATATTTTGTTGTTTCTGCCCACAGGGAAGAAAATATCAGCTCGCAGAAAAACTTTACGAATCTCGTTGCGGCGTTGAATGCCATCGCGACGCAGTTCGATGTGCCCGTCATTGTATCGACGCATCCGCGCACGCAAAAGATGTTGGAAGCTCAAGGCATAAAGTTCGATCCCCGTATACGCCTGATGAAGCCTTTCGGTCTCACGGATTACATCTCTCTCCAGGTGAACGCAAAGGCTGTGTTATCTGATAGCGGTACGATAACGGAAGAATCTTCCATCCTTAATTTTCCTGCTTTGAATATCAGGGAAGCGCATGAGCGCCCAGAAGGCATGGAAGAGGCTGCTGTAATGATGGTCGGGCTGAATCCTGAGCGTATCATGCAGGGTTTAAATGAACTAGAGAGCCATTCGCCAGGACAAAGAATATTCAGGCAGGTAAGCGATTATTCCATGCCGAACGTTTCAGATAAAATCATCAGGATCATTCTTTCTTATACAGACTATATCAAACGCGTGGTCTGGTCTGAATAGTTATGCGCATACTCATACTCAGTCAGTGGTGTTACCCCGAACCGGATCTGAAAGCGCTGACCTTCGCCCGCGAACTCGTTAAGAACGGGCATACTGTGCAAATACTTACAGGGTTTCCCAATTATCCGGGCGGCAACATATATCCCGGCTATAAGATTAAATGGTCGCAACGTGAGGTCGCAGATGGTGTGGAGATCATAAGAGTACCTCTTTATCCAAGTCATGATCTTTCGGGCTTTGGGCGCATGCTCAACTACCTGAGTTTTGCCTTGAGTGCAGCTTTGCTGGGTGTGTTCCGTATAAGAAAGGCGGAGGTCATGTACGTGTACCACCCCCCGGCAACAATTGCGATACCGGCACTATTTATTAAATTCTTCCGGCGCATTCCCATCGTTTACGATATACAGGATATATGGCCGGATACGCTGACTGCCACGGGTATGGTCAATAATGGGGCAATATTGAAGATGATAGGTTCCTATTGTTCTTTTGTCTACAAGTCGGTAGACCAGATAACATTGCTTTCGCCGGGCTTTAAAAGAAAGCTTGTAGAGCGTGGCGTACAAC
>CAMPKG010000330.1 GCA_946887085.1 uncultured Sphingobacteriales bacterium | reverse complement strand
CCAGTCATATAACCAGCCGATCGGTACTGCCTGAGATTCTTCAAATTCGGCTACAAAACGTGCGTCAGACGGCAGCGCCCATACAGCTGTAGTTTTTTTGGTTGACGGTGGAGTTGGTTTGGGATTCGCTGCGCGGTATTCCAGTTCAGCTTTTGTCGGCATGATGCCCCATCGGTTTTGGGCGGTTGCGGAAAACAGGCACGAAGCCATGAGGGTTGAAAAGACTAAAAATCGTCTCATAAATAGAATATTAAGTAAAGAATATCTTTTCGGTCACGTAAGTTACTACATATTTATATACATACCGCGACTGTATACCATGGCATTTTACATTTTCATTACAGTTACAAATATCAAAAATGCCTTTTCTTTGGGGTCTAAGGATAAAAGCTCATGAAACTATTCGCCGTATCCATCTGCCTGACTCTAGCCACACTTTCGGCGAAGGCACAACCCGGACAAGTGTTCATCAGGTCGACGTCTGAAGTATTCGCTCCGCGGAAAGGCGATGTTCCGGTGATCTCCTGCATTATAGACGGCTCACTTGTAAAAAAAGGAAAGACGAAAGTGGAGGGATTTATGTTTTTCGCCCTCAACGATCAGCGTTTGATACCTATGAACCTGACAAAAAACTATAAAGCTATCCCTGCTATCCTGAGAGCAGCCAAAGCCAATTCCTATATTATCTTTACCGCCCCCGCCAGCCAACTGTTCTTTACCGATGCGTCAAAAAGCCCGTACAAATGGGCATGGAGAGGAAGGGCAAAGGCCCCGGTCTCGCCGATAGCCGATGTAGCGGGTGAAAAAGTAAAAACGGTACGCTGCTGGTTTACGGTACAGATAGACAAGCGAACATACACTTCAGACACATTATCCTTAGCAATACAACAATGATACAAGCGAAAGTTTACACAGACTCCATTCCTTTTTCGATAAGTGATGTAGAAACCCGGCAAGATCCTAAGCGTGTGCTCATGTGCTCGCCCGACCATTTTGATATAGTGGACGAAAAGAACGTACACATGGCGGGCAATATCGGCCAGACCAACAGGGAAGCCGTAGCGCAGCAGTGGCAGCAACTGAAGGACGCCTATGACGGTCTCAAACAACGCGGCGTGCTCGAAGAAGTGGCCGTGATACCGGGAGCCGAAGGCTGTGAGGATATGGTTTTCTGCGCCAACCAAACCCTTCCCTATCGCAAAAAGGACGGTAGTGAAGTAGTCGTGATGAGCAAGATGCGTCATGAATCGCGGCAGCGGGAAGTGCCGCATTTTGAAGCTTTTTTTGCGGGCAAAGGCTTTAAGCCGTTGCATTTTAAGAATGCTACCCTGTTCGAGGGTATGGGCGATGTGATCCCGCATCCCGGCAAGGCACTGTTGTACGGTGGCTATGGCCATCGCACGGGCATTGAAGCCTACCATGAGCTGGCCGAAATGCTGGAAACGCCTATAGTGGCGCTGGAACTGGTGAGTCCTAAATTCTACCATCTCGATACCTGTTTTGTTCCCCTTTCTCCTGACAGTGTAATGCTGTGCAAAGAAGCATTCTCTGAAACAGGATTGAAAACTATACAGCAGCTGTTCAAAACCGTCCATTTTGTGCCGGAAGATGAGGCCGTAAAATATTTCTCGCTCAACGCCCATGCTTTTGCTGCCAACGGCCATAAAGCTGCCATACTGCAAAGCGGCAGCACTGTCACCAAAAAAATACTGGAAGACGAAGGCTTTGAAGTGACTGAGATCGAAACAGGAGAATTCATGAAATCGGGCGGTAGTGTTTTCTGTATGAAGATGATGTATTGATTGCTCAATGGCGCAATTACTCAATGGCTCAATGACCTGGTTAACCTAATTAACGAATTGAGCCACTATCCAAAAATGATAATGGTTGTTGTCGTTTTGCGGTTTTTTTGAAACAACAAGTTCTCCGGTTTTGGGCGGTGTTCGTTGCCCAGCAAGGCTTTGCACCGAAAATGGCGTAAATGAAAATGATAACTTTGGTTGTCGGTAGGTGTGGGAGGCCGGTTGCTCCCATTTTGTTGAATTAATAACAGTTTTCATAGCGTTTATAACAGGTTTTTGGGCTGTTTTTACGACAAATAATGGTTTTGTAAATAATTGAAGGCCGCGCCCATATTGCATTTGAGGCCCAATTTGTTTCAATCTGTTTACGTACCCCCACCCCCTATAGCTTTTTCTAACAATTTTAGGAACCGGGATTAGAGGGATTAATGAATTTGCCGGGGGTGTATATGTAGTGAACGTTTTCATGGTGCCAATTTGCCTGAACCTCAGATTAAACCGATTTCACCGATTAATCATGCAGCAACGCCATTTCAGTGTTAATCAGAATAATCGGTCTAATCTGAGGTTCAGACTATACCAAATATACTACAATTATGCAATAAAACCAAGACTACGCTCATGTACGCAAGGAGATGCTTGCCTAGGTTTGAGTCGAATAACGCCTCGACGAGTGTGATTTTGGTCGAAGTAAATACTTTGACCGGAGGTGTACCGATACAGCACTAGTGCGCCTGCGCCAACGCGCTCAGAAACATGCCTATCACCAAGACCGCATATGTTATGAATGTGACAAAACACAGGATAACAAATTTCACCAGTGTCTTTGTCCAGTGCTGCCGATAATACCGTAACATGGCAAAATACAGGTATGCCAGTAGCCCTGTCAGCAGGGTCACTGTTGTATAAGCCCATATCATGCTATTGGTAAATACCGCGCCTATCACTGCCGCCAGAAAAATAAAGCCGACGCAATAATAATGAAGCGAGAAAATGGCGTGGGACACGTAATACCACTGCCTGCGTCGCCTGATATTGAGCAGGTACAAATAGGAGGCAAACAACGGCAAGGAAATGAAAAAGATCTTTGAAAATGATTTAGCAAAAATATCAAACGCGTTTGGCACAAAATTGTAGGGGTTGGCATCGTAGGTCTTGTATATGCCCGTCATCCGCTTGTTGATCTGGTACTTTAGCCACGAGTCTTTCTCAGAAGATGGCAGTGATCTTTGAACAGAATCATAATAATGCACCCCATGTTTTACCTGGTCTCGGGTGTTTAAGATGGAAACCTCCTTACTCAGATGTTCATCGTTAATGATCTGGAATTGAAACCCGTCTATTGTGGCCTCCGCTTTTCTTAGCGAGTCTATATATCTCATTTCCCTGACATCGCGCATATTGACTTTTTCCCGGGGTCCAAAGACGCTGTATAACAGGAAAAAAAACGCCGCCGAAATAAACAGGTACATCCGGATGGGGTCAAGGTATTTTTTACGTCGCCCTTTCACATACTCGCCTGAAAGAAAACCAGGACGGAACAACAACAGTTTCATACTGCTGAAAAACTTACCGTCGAAATGGGTGATGTCATTGAAAAAATGAACGACCAGGTGCCAAACCGATTGATTGGGCTCCACGTTCTCCTGTCCGCAATGATGGCAATAGGTATCTATCAACGGTGCGGTACCGCAGTTCAGGCAGGTTTTTTCGTGACGTTCGTGGGAGTGAGACATCAGGTGAATTTAAATAACATCGAAGGCAGAATTAATAACCACAGCAAGGGTCAGTAGCCCGATTATTGTCGTGCTGATCGTTGATAACAATACAAACTTTACGAAGGTTTTGAATTTGCCTTGCTTCTAGAATTCTAGCATGGCCAGGTAAAGATACC
>CAMPKG010000329.1 GCA_946887085.1 uncultured Sphingobacteriales bacterium | reverse complement strand
GGTGCCGTGCTCAATCATTCCCTCCAGAAATTTCAGGTGTTTTTTTGATAGTTGTTTCATGGTGAATCATTTATAGCAAATATACGTAATTTATGCCATTTCGACAAAACAAAAAAGCTCCCGTAGGAACGGGAGTTTCGGGCATTATGCCTGGATTCGGTTTATTAAATATTAAAAGCCATTTCTCAGCATGTCGGCATATTTATTGGGTAGGGGACTATCTTCCACCGCCTTTGCTGCTTTCTCGACATCATAGCTGAACCGCCTGAATTCCACGTTAACAGAATCACTGTTAGTAATACTGCTGCCTTCATTGATGGTGAGCAAAACATAACAGCCCATAGGGTTATTATCCTTTGGTTTTCCCACAGAGCCGGTGTTGATCGCGTGGCGGTAAGCGGTCCCTTTCCCGGTATCGTAAGCCAGTACCCGGTGATAAGGCTTATGGGTATGGCCAAAGCACATGATATCGGCATCGGCCTGCTCCATTATCCGCAGCATGCTTTTTTCCTCCCTGTCCTCGAACAGGTATTCATTTATTTTACGCGGGCTGCCATGCACCAGCAACAGGTTTAGCTTGTCTTCATTCAGTTGGTATTCAACACGGATATGCGCGGGCAGTGTTCTTAAATATGCTCTTTCTTCAGGCTTCATTATCCCGTTTGTAAAAGAGATGGACACCTTACCCATTTCTTTTTCTTCGTCCGTTTTGTACGCGCAGCCGCATTCATCAATATTCCTACCGATACCAAAATCATAATTACCTGCAATGGTAGGTATGCCTCTTTGCCTGATGATATTGATAACCTCGTTCGGCCATATGTTATAGCCTACCAGGTCGCCCAGGCAATAAACAGCATCAGGTCTTATGGCGTCAATATCAGCAAGGCAGGCTTCCAGCGCCGGGAGGTTGGCATGTATGTCGCTAAACAGGGCTATTCTCATTGTTTGATCTTTTATTGGTTAGATATTTCCATGTTGGGATGGCTAAAGCGGCGCCGGTGACCGGGGCAATTATGTACACCCACAAATGTTCTGTATGTCCCGATACGATAGCCGGGGCAAGAGACCGTGCCGGGTTCATTGATGCCCCGCAAACCGGGCCTGCAAACATGGCCTCCAGCGCAACCACACCGCCAATAGCCAGGCCGGCAAACATTCCCTGTTCTTTACTGCCGGTTGCCACATTGATAATGACAAGCATCAGGAAAAAGGTGAGGATAAACTCGAGAATAAATGATTGGTTAGCCGCTCCGGCCGGCAACGTTGCTCCTAAAGTATCGTTCAGCGGAAATAAGTATCTGAGCAGGAGGCTTGCTAAAAACGCACCCGCCACCTGGCTGACTATATAAGGCAACAGTTCTTTTGCCGGAAAACGTTTGGCGATGGTGAATGATATGCTTACAGCCGGGTTTAGATGCGCGCCCGATATCGATCCCAGCCCGTATATCATGGTCATAACGATCAGCCCGAATGTTATGGCAATGCCAACATGGGTGATCGCACCACCCGAATGCTGATCAATGACAATTGCACCCGTCCCGCAAAAGACGAGTGCAAATGTTCCAAGGAATTCCGCTAAGTAATTTCTCATAGTTTGTTTTTAGCAACAGCCAGATCCCGGCACACAGCAATCGGGTTTGCGTCCGAATACCGTAATGCTGTAAATACCTGTACCGCTGTTTTTGAATGCCGCAATTTCGTGAGCGCTAAGATAATTGCTGAGTATGTCATCAGGAATGGTGATCTTTTTTTCCTTCTGCACGGTAATTGCTTCAAAACCTGCCTGTTTTATCAGGTCAAGGTACGCATCCTTCTGGATGGCACCGCTGACGCAGCCTGCATACATCTCCGCAGCCTTCTGAATGTTCTCCGGCAGCTGTCCTACCAGCACAATGTCTGATATACTGAAGTGGCCGCGCGATTTGAGCACCCTGTATATTTCGCCGATGACGTTCTTTTTGTTCGGCACCAGGTTGAGCACACAGTTGCTGACGATGACGTCCGCAACATTTGCAGACACCGGCATATGCTCGATATCTCCCTGGCGGAACTCCACGTTGTGGTAACCCAGCTTTTCAGCATTGGCTCTTGCCTTAGCGATCATGGCCTCGGTAAAATCCACACCGATCACCTTCCCGGATTCACCTGTTTGTGAGCGGGCGATGAAACAATCGTTGCCAGCGCCGCTGCCCAGGTCTATCACCACGTCGCCCGGTTTGATCTGCGCAAATTCTGTGGGCAGCCCGCAGCCGAGGCCGAGGTCGGCATCAGGATTGTATCCTTCGAGTTTCGAGTAATCGTCACTCATGATATTGTACACCTCAGTGCCGCAGCAGCCTGACCCGCAGCAGGAGGCTGCGTTCGTATCCTTATCCTGTAAAGCGATCTCGCTATATTTTTGCTTTACCAGGTCTTTCAATTCCTGTTCGGTATTCATAAAATGTTGATTAAGTAGATCATTGCAATATTGCGATTGATTTTGACAAAAAAAGGGTTAGCAACAGCTTCCGCTATCCGGCAACTCTTTGAAGAACGTGGTAAAGAATTCTTTGTACTGCAGCCACACTTTCGGATCGATGCAATAACACACACTGGTACCATCGATGGTGCCTTGTATCAGTCCTACTTGTTTCAGTTCCTTCAGATGTTGCGATATGGTAGCTTGCGCAAGTCCCAACTCCTCTACCAGGCTGCCACATACGCAAGCCCTGGCCTTTAGGAGCTCTTGTAAAATGGCTATCCGTGCAGGATGTGCCAGCGCTTTGGCCATCGCGGCCAGCTCATTCTGCTTTTTAGTAAAGAGGCCTGTCTTAGTTGCGCCCATTTTCTTTATCTATTTATTGCAATATTACGATTGATTTCCGAACCACCAAATTTTTTTTTGAAAGATCCGGTAACAATTTGTTTAAACGCAGTTAACACAGCCAATACAATACGGTAACACTACCTGTATTCCTTTGCCTCATTAAATCGCCTTAAACAAATGAAAAAGATTTTACTCACTTCAGCTTGCCTTGCTGCTGTTGTTGCAGCCAATGCACAGAATAGCTCCTGCCAACCGCATAAGCTGCACATCAGCCGTTTCACGTCGGTGCTTCCGTCAGCGCAGCCGGATTCGCTCCGCATCCCTTCCACGCACACTTTCCAGATGCTGGCACAGAAAGGACAGCCTTATACCGATACCGCGCAGGGAAAAATCCGTGACCTGTTTGATTTTACCGGTTATGTGCCTTTGAACGGCAGCAGCAAAAAAGGATTTATTGCGCTGAACCACGAAGGCGGTAACACCAGCACAGGTGGCGTAACAGTGTTTGATGTTCAGTTTGATACAACCAAGAAACTCTGGAATGTTACCAACAAAGCACTGGTAGATTTTACTACTGCGGGCGGCACGGGCCGTAACTGTTCGGGTGGTGTGATGCCCTGGCAGACCTCGGTGAGCAGTGAAGAAACCCTGCCAAGCGGGGATGCCAATGGTGATGGCTACCAGGATATCGGGTGGAACGTAGAGATAGACCCGGTAACGCGCAAAGTAAAAGATTATAATAACGATGGTACACCGGATAAGATCTGGAAGATGGGCCGCATGTCGCACGAGAATGTTTGTGTAACACCGGACAGTGCTATACTGTACGAAGCAAATGATGAGAACCCAGGTTATGTATTTAAATATGTGCTGAAGAAAAAAGGCGAC
>CAMPKG010000328.1 GCA_946887085.1 uncultured Sphingobacteriales bacterium | reverse complement strand
ATCCAGTTTTCTGATAAATGGTTTGAAATGTCGGGCTATACACCCGACGAAATGTCCGGTGACGTTGGAATGTGGAGCGACAAGATATTTCAGGAAGACCTTGTTGCGGCTACCCAGGCATTTACGGACTATGTTGGGGGAAAAGTTCCTTTTTACCACACTGAATTTCGTTTTAAGTGCAAGGATGGGAATTATAAATGGCTTTTGAGCCGTGGCGTATTGATAGGCAAGACTCCCGAAGGAAAGCCGTTACGTATGATCGGTACACACACCGATATTGACGAACAAAAAAAGGCGGAATATACCCGTAAAGCTTTTGAGGAACAGTTAAGGCAGCAAAAGGAATTCTATGAACATATTCTTAACTGGTTACCCGGCGATATTGCTGTTTTGGACCCGCAATATCGTTTTCTGTTTCTTAACGAACATTCTATAAAAGATAAGGAGCTGCGCGAGTGGATGATTGGTAAGACCGACGCTGACTATTGCGAGTTCCGGAATAAGCCGATGGATATTGCGGATCGAAGGAAACAGTTTTATGACCAGGTGGCTAACGAGAAAGTGCAACAGGAATGGGAGGAAACATTCATAAATGCAGCAGGAGAGAACGGACATAAACTTCGCAGGCTGCATCCCGTATTGGATGATAATGGAGACGTACAGTTGCTTGTTGGTTATGGTGTTGATATCACGGAGAAGGTGGTGACAGAAGAGGCGATCAGAACCAGCAACGAAATTTTTACCAATGCGTTCGAGCATTCGGGGATTGGTATGGCGCTTGTAGGTCCGTTTGGTAAATGGCTGGATGTAAATAGTTCAGTTTGCGAAATAACTGGTTATTCAAAGGAAGAACTACTCAGCAGAACATTCCAGGAAATAACACATCCTGACGACCTTTCGCTGGATCTCGAGTTTTTGAAGCAGATGCTCAATAAGGAGATCGAAACGTATACCCTTGAAAAAAGATACATTTCGAAATCCAATAGGATCGTTTGGGTGTCACTTACCGTTTCGATGGTCTGGAATAGTGACGGCTCTCCTAAGTTTTTCATTGCCCAGATTATTGACATTACCAAAAGGAAACAATTAACTGATGAGATAAACAGGAAGAATGCAGAGCTGGAGGCAGCGAAGGCCAGCCTTATCAATAAAATACAACAGCTCGAGGAACTGAATTATGTGATAGCGCACAATCTACGGGGACCTGCGCGAAATATTCAGATGCTTGCAGCTGCATTAAATGCAAAGCACGGTGTAGCCGTGGATGAAGGTATTGCAGCTATCAGCGAGGCATTCACCACCGGAGAGGCCATCGACATGATAAGTGAAGGCGCCAATGCGTTGACCGGAAGCCTGGATACGCTGATGGAGGTTGCCAGGATCAGTCTGAATAAGAATATTCAATATGAAATATGTGATGTAGAGCAGATCATTAGTGGCATCTTATGCCAGCTGAATGGTAGCATCTACGAAAAACAGGCAAATATCAAAAAGAAACTTGCAATTAGGCATATCAATTACCCCAAGGTGTACCTGGAGAGCATTTTATATAATTTTGCAAGCAATGCGCTGAAGTACGTGCGAAAGGATGTCATTCCAGATATTACAATATCAACTGTTTCAAAGAACGGCAAAACCATTCTCTCAATTAAAGACAATGGGCTAGGTATAGATCTTGACAGGTACGGAGACAAGCTGTTTAAACTCAACCAGGTTTTTCATAGCGGTTTTGATAGTAAGGGAGTTGGCTTGTTCCTTACAAAATCCCAGGTAGAAGCACTTGGCGGCAGTATTGAGGTGAAAAGTAAAGTGGGAGAGGGGACGGAGTTTATCGTAACCCTGTAATTATTTCGGCAACTCCCAGTCGCCATTGAGCTTTAGTACTTTTTCAACTACATCACGGACGCAGCCTTCGCCTCCTTTGCTTGGGGAGATGTACCTGGCTACTTCTTTTATCTCATCAACCGCATCGGCAGGACAGCAGGGCAGGCCGCATAGTTGCATCGCTGCATAATCGGGTACATCGTCGCCCATGTATAATATACTGTCAAAATGTGTTTTTGATTCTTCTGCAATTTCCAGCAGTAGCTCCTTCTTGGTTTCGATACCAATGTGCACGTCAGTTACGCCCAGCTTATTCAGTCTTGCACGCACAGCTTCCGATTTTGCTCCGGAAATTATCCAGATCTTATAGCCCTTTTTTACCGCCAGCTGCAATGCAAATCCATCTTGGATATTCATGCGGCGTAGTAAGTGACCTTCCTCGGTGGCCAGCAGAGAGCCATCGGTCAGTACACCGTCTACATCGAAAACAAAAGTGCGGATAGGCTTAAAAAGCTCCAGGATATTGCTCATCTATTTTTGGTTGTCGCGCCATTCATATACCCACGCGGATTGGATCATTTCCAGATGGCCTTCGTTACATTCTTCGCGTTTGCCTTCAAAGCCGGGCAACCCAAGCACCCATTCCATCAGGTCGGTAAAACGGATGCGGTATATCTGGCTTTCGCCGAAATCGTCACCGAATTTTTCGTACAGCTTCAGCGCTATGTCTTCGTGATCGTTCCAGTGTATCGGCGGTTCGTAATGAGGCATTGTTATTAAGTTGATTAAGTTTTGCTTCGTACCTCGCAATTACGAGGGCTGATTAAGTCAATTCGGTTAATTCAGTTGACTACCTATTATCATCGGGTCATTGCACCATTGAGCCATTACGTCATTAAAACTATTCTCCGTGTAGTAACGACTGGTCCGGTATCATTACTTCGATGGTACCGCCGCCGGCTTCCAATATGCATTGGCAGCCCAGCCTTGAATTCAGTTTTGGGTTGCGTGCCCTGTCGATGAAATCTTCCTCTTTATCTGTAATCTCAGGTACGTATTCGTCTCCTTTTTCAAGGTAGATATGGCAAGTGCTGCAGGCGCATACCATGCCGCAGTTATGGTGAAGCTCAATATTATTATCCAGTGCCACCTCCAGTATGCTCTGATCAGGGGCAATGTTTTCAAGCGTTACGGGTTCCAGTCCTTTTTGCTCAAACTTGAATTTTATCGTGTACATGTAATGGTCCGTGCGGTGTTGAGGCGCAAAAATACGATTAATGGGGTAATGGGCAACCGGAGTTTTATAGTAAATAACACGTACAAGGGCGGCTTTATCTGCCGTACATCTTCTCGATAGAGCTGGTAATAGACTGGTAAATTGCCTGCCATTCGGGGTGACTTTGGAGCATGTCCATATGTTTGCGGATTGTAGCATCGTCGCCTCTACGGGCAGGTCCCGTTTGTACGTCGAAGGGTGAGGCCGACGCCACCCGCTCGAAAGTTTGTTGCAGGATGGGGACTAACATAGAAAACGGTACCTGTTGGTTTTTGCATATCTGCTCAGCTATCGCCATCAGGTGGTTGGTGAAGTTGTTGCTCAACACCGCTGACATATGAAGCCAACGGCGCTGGCCGGCAGATGCTTCATTAAGGATATTGGTAAACGTTTGTCCAATAGAAAGTATTACCTCCTTCGCCTTCTCTGTTGAAGCTTCATAGACACATGGAATATGCCTGTGTTCAGGTAATTTGTACTTGATTATGGAGTACACCGGCCAAATAACGCCGATATATTTTGCTGCGTCACTCAACACGTCCATATCAACTGAGCCGCTGTATGCAGCAACACAGTATCCCTGAAGGAAAGTTGTTTTGATATTTCCTGGAT
>CAMPKG010000327.1 GCA_946887085.1 uncultured Sphingobacteriales bacterium | reverse complement strand
CCTAATTTCATGGCATGAGGGCTATCCTACTCATTATTGTTTCAGTTTTTTGCGCTGCACATCTGCAGGCACAGGATAGTGTATTGAGCCGGCTGCAGCAGCGGTACCATAAAGTAGAAGAATGGCATGGTTTGTATAAAGTGCACAATGCCATGCATAGCCCCATCGGATGGGGTTTGTACAGCAAGGATGGCAGGAAGATCATCGAACCACGGTACGGAGAAATATACCGGCCGCACCGCGATATCCTTATTGCGCACCCTGACTATGGCATGCCTGGCAAAGGATTTGGCATTGTAACGGATACATCAGGCAGACATCTTTTCGGTTTTAAAACCTCTTCGCTGTACCCCGGCAGGCGTTGCGTTATGGAAAACCTCAAAACGAACTGCATTGAAGCGCGCGACAAGAATTTCAATCTCATCTTTTCAGCCGATCCCTCTACCAGTTTATCCTTCGCCGAGAACGATCATCTTGCGGTGTTTGAAAAGAACGGGAGGTTGCGGTACTACGACTTCCGCCGCAACAATTTTGTTCACTATCGTGTCAGCAGTCACCTTGGCGGTAAGGCCGCACTCATTAGCAACCCCGCAACTACCAGGTATGGTATATATACCGACACCATTGTTTATCCAATGGTATATAAATGGATAGAGCCAGCGGGCTACGGCTATAACAACTACCTGGAAAAACAATTCATTATCCTAACCGCTTTCCCCGATGATATTGCCGTAGATCAGAGGGGTACAAGCTACAGGCGGCCTACACTTCTGTTGTCGCAAACGCTCGATACTTTGTTTCTTGGCGACTACGCATCAATAAAGCCTCTTTGGCCCGGCGTGTTTTATGTTGAAGACCGCGATGGCTTGCATCACTGGCTGAACGGGAAAGGACAGCTTTATGCTGAATTTGAAGGATACTCGACTCCGAATCAGTTCCAGGCATTTGAAATCATCCCACACAGCTGGCCGAATACGCATTTAAAACGCATTGTGATAGAAAACAGCGAAGGCAGCCTGATCGTAGATTCCGGCATGAACGTCATCAAAACACTTCCACGGGCAACGCTGGTCAACAGCGCCTGGCCGTTCCTTGTATTCAGGCAGGGTGATGATACTATTGTGCTGAACAACCTGCTCCGGATCATTTATGAAGGCAATGAGCGGGTGTCGTTTCCCGTGGAGCTGGTACATCTGGGCGATTACAAAGAACTGAGAGAAGTAACCGACAGCCTGGTCGTGCTTACAAAAGGCGGACAGTCGCGGCTCATAAACGGAACAGGTATGCAAGTGCTGCCTCCCTCCCGCTTCAATGACTTTGAGGTTTTATATGTCGGCTGGCGAGCTTTCCGGAAGCCTACCGTGGCAAGCCCTATATCTTAGCTACCCGAACGAAAATACAGAAATACGACCAGGCTAACAGCGAGGAATGCATGATACTGGACATGTCCGGGAAGCCGGTCTATCAAACAGTGTTTGCCGAAGGAGCCCTCGTGCTCGACACAAATTTTTCAGTCCTCTATAAAAATGCCAAAGGCAAATATGGCATCAGCTTGCCTGACGGTAAAGTTTTGCTGCCCTTTATTTATGATAAGCAGTTTTATGGTGAATACCTGAAGAAAGGAGATGAGTATTTTTTATGGGAGTACCGCAACGGGCGCTATACGGTTAGGCCCATAGCAGTAAAGTATAAAATGAAGGATGGGCGGCGCGTGGCTTATCCCGAAGGACACCCGTATGGTGAACGGGACCTCGATTAGATATCTCAGATCGCCTCAATAATTTTCCTGGCCGTATTATCAAAAGCCTCGCGCGATGTGTTGCTGGTTATTTTGTTCACTTTCATCCTGATCATCTTATTGCCTTTGCGCGCCAGTATGAAGAGGAAGTTGGTATTGTCGCTGTGGAAGTAGGCTTCATCGCCTAATCCCTGAAGTTCATTGATGCCGTTGGGCCGGTTGGCTTCCATAATGGAATTATAGACCTTTCCCGCAGCTGTTGCTTCAGGGTATTCCTCCATCATAAAATAAATGTTGCCCGTCTTGCCGGTCGCCTGGTCAACAGCATCGGCAACGTATGCAGACTGGTAAACAGCGATGCCGTCGTTGTTCGTCGTTTTGCCCTCATTCATGTGGGCTTTTTCGCCCAGTATCTTTTCAGCGTCGGCCAGTGTAAATACCTGCGCCCCCTGTTTCTGCTTGTTCTTACTCCCAGCATTACTCGGCTGACAACTCAGCAAAACCGCTGCCATTATCAGCAGCCAATACAGATGTTTCATAACCTGCAATTTTTGAGTGTATATAAAGTTAGGTATTCTTTTCCGCCAGGTAGTTTATTTATCTTGTGGATATGGTAACCATCGAACAATTCAGGCAGATGGCTTTGGCGCTGCCGGATGTTGAAGAACATCCGCATTTCGACAAGCCTTCTTTCCGCTATAAAGGAAAAATATTTGCCACCATCTGGGTGGAAGACAACCGCGCCATGCTGAAGCTCACCCCTATCGATCAATCAGTATTCGGTTCTTACGACTCTACCGTTTTCTTTCCCGTACCCGGCGGCTGGGGTTTAAAAGGCGCTACGTTGGTTGAGTTGAAAAAAGTGCGCAAGGATATGCTGAAGGATGCGTTGAATGTGGCTTATGAGGGGGAGGTGAAGAGGAAAGGTAAATAGCGTTATCTATCAAGAGAACCATATCTTTAATATCAACCAACCTAAAACAAACCTCGTATGAAATATCTGTTCGTCACACTCCTATTGCTGGCAACCGGCTTTTTTTCTTTTGCGCAAAATGCCGTGTTCACCAACAAAGCGCTTTATCACCATGCAAGGCTGTCATTGAAAGGCAATAAGGAAAACTCACGCGAGTACCTGCAGGCAAACAGCCTCGCGCTTTACCACCACTCCACCCTTGCGCTCAAAGGCAACAAGGAGAATTCATGGGAATACCTGAAAGCAAATAATCTTGCCCTCTATCATCATGCCCGCGTAATGTTGAAAGGCGACGGCGAAAACTCATGGGAGTATTTAAAAGCAAATGCTCTTTCACTGTATCACCACGCCATGCTTTCGCTGAAAGGCAACAAAGAAAACTCATGGGAATATTTAAAGGCTAATGATCCCGGATTATACCATCATGCGCGTCTGCTGCTAAAAGGTGATGGGGAAGATTCATGGGACTTCCTGGATAAGTGACCATGAAAGTAATGGTTCACATCTGGTGGATCGTTGTTGGTGAAGAACAGTAACGGCGGAAACTCCCTCGCTGGCGCAAGCGTGTCGGGTGGCAAAGTGCGAGAGCGCGCTTGTGCCTTGTCATAACACGGGCCTACGCATCGGCCACAAGCGCGCCATCCCTCAATTCCGCGCCGCACGCTTGCGCCAGCTGCGAGGCTTTTGATATTCGTGTAGTGTAGGCTATTCCCACCTGAACAGCTCTGCTGGTACAACCTTTATATACTATCTGTAAACAGCTGAAACCTATGGTCGGGAAACTGACAGATGACGAAATGGTGATGCTCATACGCCGCAGCATTGTAGCCCGCCTTGGGTGCAGCGATGGCGAGCGTACCTATGTGGTGCCCATCACGTTCGGGTTCTTTAGCAGCTATTTCCTCTGCTACTCGCTGGAGGGCCTGAAAGTGGACATGTTGCGGAAAAACCCCAACGTGTGCCTGGAGATAGATGATATAGAGGATTTTTATAACTGGCGCAGCGTGGT
>CAMPKG010000326.1 GCA_946887085.1 uncultured Sphingobacteriales bacterium | reverse complement strand
GGCAATTTTGTTATTGCCTGAAATAGGACTCACTACTCAACTTGTGCGCAGGCTCTACGCGTATTTCGGCGAAGACCTTGGCGTCTATCACTCCCGTTTCAGCAACAACGAGCGGGTAGAGATATGGGAGAAAGTACGGAAAGGTAAATATAAAATAGTGGCAGGCCCGCGATCTGCTCTTTGGCTGCCATATTCGAAAGTGGGCCTCATCATTGCCGATGAGGAACACGATACCTCTTATAAGCAGAAAGACCCTGCGCCCCGTTTTAACGCCCGCGATGCGGCTATTTACCTGGCATCATTACACGACGCAAAAGTAATACTGGGCTCAGCTACCCCTTCTTTGGAAAGCCTGTATAATGCAAAACAAGGGAAATATGGGTATGTGCGTTTGAGAGAACGGTATTTAGGTGTTAACCTGCCGGTTATAGAACTGGTCAATGCAAAGTCGCTGGACATGGTACGACAGCAGGGCTACAGGCTGCTGACACCTGAGCTGCAGCATGCGATGGCAGATGCCTTGCAGAGCAAAAAGCAGGTCATCCTCTTCCAGAACAGGAGAGGTTATGCTCCGTTCCAGCTATGCACTGTGTGTGGATGGGTACCCCAATGTAAAAACTGTGCGGTGTCACTCACCTATCACAAGAGCACTGACAAACTTCATTGTCATTACTGCGGGCAGAAATCGGCCATCATACATACCTGCCCATCGTGCGGCAGCAGCCATTTACAGAGCAAAACATTTGGTACTGAAAAAATAGAAGAGGAAGTGCAGCAGTTGTTCCCCAAAGCGCGGGTAGCGCGTATGGATGTTGACAGTATGCGCGGCAAACAAAGCATGTCGCAACTATTAGAACAACTGGAAAAACATAAGATCGATATATTGGTAGGTACGCAGATGGTAGTGAAGGGTCTTGATTTTGCGACGGTGGCATTGGTGGGCATACTCAGCGCCGACAGCTTGTTAAGTTATCCGGACTTTCGTGTCAATGAACGCGCATTTCAACTGATGGAGCAGGTAAGCGGGCGTGCAGGAAGAGCTGACGGGGCAGGGAGAGTATTGATACAGGCATATAACTTGCAGCATCCCACACTGAAATGGGTGCAGGAACATGATGTCAATGCGTATTATGAGCACGAAATAAAATACCGCGAATATTTTGGCTACCCGCCATTTACAAGGCTCATCAAAATATCGTTGAGGCACAAAGACGAGCCTAAAGCGATTGAAGCAGGCATGCTGATGGTACAGGCACTGCAGCAGGTAGACAACATTTCTGTACAAGGGCCGGGGCCTGCCATAGTCTCACGCGTACGCAATCAATATGTGCAGGAGGTCTGGGTGAAATGTCCCAGGCAGAAAGCCACCATCGAACATGTAAAACATGTTATCCGGTTACAGCGGCAGGCTATCCCTGCAATGAAAGGTAATGCTGCCGTCCAGATAGTGCCGGATGCTGACCCCCTGGCATAAAAAAGAGGATGCTTTCGCATCCTCTTTTTTAGTTGTCAAGAGATTTTTCTACACGACAAAGGGATCAAGCATCTGTCGGGAAATAACACCATCCATCGGTTCGTCGAATGCTTCGCTTGCGGTGTCGAAACTTATTGCCTGCCCGTTGAGGCCCACGATGTTTACACCCACCTGCGACACAACGGCCTCGCCGTTATAATATGCCTGCATGTAAGAATTATCTGTCAGGCCGTTGCCTCCCGTTATCCATGGCCTTACAGTGGAAAGTGCTGAATGCCTGCGAAGAATGCGTATGAGCGCCGAATGTCTGCCGGTAACGGTGTGCACGCGTCCCGCACCTGCAAGCAGGTCGTCATTCGTCATCAGCATTGTCAGTTGTCCTTTAACTGTGCGTATGGTTGTGTCTTCAATTGTCTGGGCTAGTGCCAGCATTTTTTTATAGTCAGTAAGCGATTCCGCAAACGGTCCGGTAGTCGAACCCTTGCCTCCGCTCAAATCAAATGCGGGTGCACCCTCTACGGTGCCGCCGGCATTTGCAATAATGTGTTGCAGGAAATCTATGTGCTTTGCCTTTTGGATCTGAATCGTCTTTAGGTAATCCCATGATTCACCGTGATCTTTAAAGAGATCTTCATTACCGAGAACATTAGAATAAAATTCAATGCCCAGGCGCGTCCATTTAAGTATAAGGTTGAGTGCAGCATGCTGTTCACTCGCCGTTTGCGCACTCGCTTTCCGGCTCACCGAAACAGCTGCCAGTGGCAAAACAGCCATTGCCAATTTGCCGCCCAGGCTTTTCAGAAAGTCGCGCCTGTCCCGGCCTCCCTTATCGTTTTCACTATTTATTGAATCGAGTATGTTATTAAGGTTCATTTCAATCGTGTTTATCAGTTTGGAAGGTCTTCGCCTGAAACTTTTGTTTTGAAATATTTATCAGCCATAGACAATACCTCATCAGGTGTCAGCACCTCATCAAGTGCGTTTCCATCGCTCATATCCGCAAAATTGCCCGGAGCCAGCGTATGGCTCACGTAAGCAGCGTGTCTTCCTTCAACGGAAGCGATCTTCATTACGCTCATCGAGTAATCCGGCGTTATAAATAGTTTTGCCACTCCGAGGAATGCACCGATGCTAAGTGTTTCCAACTCCTTCGCCTTGCTTAGAACGCTGTCGCGATTACCGAAATCCACCGAGTCGAAATCAAATTCAAGATCGCCAATCGCTTTGTCCTGCAACAGCGCCCTGAAAAACTCTCGGTGAGCCAGTTCATGGTCGCGGATCTGAGTCAGCATCTCGCCTTCCAGTTCCGTCATTCCGCCAGGCAACGGCGAGGAAGCTTTCACATAAAATGCAGCGGTCAACTGCTTCAGTGCCAGTGCATAGTTAAGCAGGCCTGCATCAGCGCTGCCAAGGTTTATTCCGTCATTGTCTGCCGGTTTGGGGTCATCATCATCGTTGCAGGATGCAATGAAAAGGCCTGCCCCCGTTATCCCGGCAAAGCCAAGGAACCGCCTGCGCGACATGTCCTTATCCATAACAGCCGGCACGGTGGTATCCTTCAATTCTTCTTTCATAATTCGGCGATGTTTTTAAAAAGCAGTTGAACTATTATTAGTGATACATAAAGCCTTTATACAGGCACGATAATAACTCGCGCTTGTAATCTGCGTAGGTAAATCTAATATATGTTCTTTGCTTTTCATAGCGGTGGAGAGAAAAACCGCTATGTTTCCCCGAAAATGCCGCTGCCGCTAGTTCTTACAGGATATAAAGATGAACGGGATATGAGCCCGCCGCTGGATGGCGCTGAATACTTTTGCCGGCTTTTTAATGATCCTGTACTTCTGCAGGTCGATCATCTCGAGGCTGGAAAGATATAGCCGCTGGATGGAACTGTAACGAATATAATTAGCGAGGAATGCCGCGTCTATAGCGTCTCCCGCCATGATATCGCCCCTGTAATGCGACCAAACCTTATTTCTCCTGCTCCACATAAAATGGCGCGCTTATTAATGAAAGCGCTTGGGCTGTCCAATGCGGTTAATGTCTGACCCGCAGCCGCAGCCTTTAGTGGTACTACAACTTTGTGCCAGCATCAGCACCGCGCTGAGGAGTACTAGGTAAATTATGGATTTCTTAGCTTTCATACGCTTGCAGAAACGCTAGTTTTGGTAAAAATACGGATAATTGGACAGCCGATCTGCTAAACAAATATTAATAGTCCCCCTCGACTGGGGCATGGGCCATAC
>CAMPKG010000325.1 GCA_946887085.1 uncultured Sphingobacteriales bacterium | reverse complement strand
CTTTAGGATTTAGCAACAATGGTCTTGATCGGGCAACCGTCGCTGACGATTATCACGACAAAGGGCGTGGGGCTATTACAGGCAAAAAATTGGACTATGGCAAATTCAAAATACCATCCTTAAGAAATGTAGCACTTACAGCTCCCTATATGCACGATGGCCGTTTCAAAAAATTGGAGGAAGTGATGGATTTTTACAGTGAAGGTGTGCAGCCGGGCGTGAACACAGATGCCAAAATGGGCATGGCATACCAGCATGGCGTGCATCTTACCAAAAAAGAAAAAAGGAAGATCATTTTATTCCTGCAGACATTGACTGATTCAGCGTTTGTTACGGATGCAGCTTTTAGCAATCCATTTCTTTAACGCTGGTACAGTTTTGTTGTTTTTCCGTCATAATCTATTGAGTTATGGCATACAATGATCCAAATAAACGCCCCCGCCGCCGCACTACGGGAGGAGACTGGCGGGAAGATTCCAACTATGGCAATACGGGAGGCCAGGATATGGGCCGCGAAAACAACTATGGTATTGATAATGACCGCGATTACAGGTTTCGCGAGCGCAGCTGGCAGAGTACTGTAGATCCGCAGTTCCCGGCAGAACCACATCCTTTTGAGACACCTTTCGGTACACGCATGGGCAACTGGGGACAGATAGTTTATGACCCCAGTTATGGCATCGACAGCTTTGGCTATCATAATGACCGACCCAGGCGTGAGGAAAATACGGAATACATGCCTTCGTCAAACGAGCGCGAATCAAGTTATCGCGGCCGTGGGCCGAAGAATTATATGCGTTCCGACGAACGTATCAGCGAAGACGTTAACGACCGCCTGATGGAGGACCCTTATGTGGACGCATCCGATATCGAAGTAAATATCGACAGGTGTGAAGTAATACTGAGCGGTACGGTCGACAGCCGCGAGGCAAAACGCCGCGCGGAGGATATTGCTGAAGGTGTATCTGGTGTAAGGAACGTAGAGAATAGAATAAGAGTGAGACGTGATGATGATGACAACTACAAGTATCCAACGGCTACCACATCAGGCGGTGCTACAGACACAAACAGTAAGGCGGAAAAAGATTCGCGCGAAATGAAGAGATAAGATAAAGGCCCCAACAGGGGCCTTTGAAGTTTTTAATAGAGATCGGCTGTAATGAGTCTCAGGAATTCTGAGCGTGTTTCATTTTTTTCAAACTGTCCGCTGAATGCGGAAGTCGTTGTTACGCTGTTTTGCTTCGACACGCCGCGCATCATCATACAGAGGTGCTTGGCCTCAATAACCACGGCAACGCCTAGTGGATTTAATGTATCCTGTATAGCGTCCAGTATCTGGTGCGTCATCCGCTCCTGCACCTGCAGGCGGCGTGCATATACATCTACTACCCGGGCAAGTTTGCTAAGTCCGGTGATGTAGCCATTGGGTATATAAGCGATATGTGCTTTACCAAAGAAAGGCAACATGTGATGTTCGCAAAGCGAATACAGCTCGATATCCTTTACGATGACCATCTCACTGTACGATTCGTGAAACTTTGCCTGTTCTAATATCGCTCTTGCGTCGGCCTTATAGCCTTGGGTGATGTATTGCATCGCCTTTGCGATACGCTCAGGAGTTTTCAGTAATCCTTCGCGCTCAGGATCTTCACCGACCTCTGCGATTACAGAGCGGTAGTTCTCCATCAGTTTAGCGGTTACATCGTCGCAGTAATGTTCTTCTCTTTTATAAGACACGGTCGTGTTGTTCTTGTGTGAAATTAAAGCGGCGCTACTTAGCCGAAGTATTCAACATAGATGCGCGGTGTTTCAACCAGTTTCACGCTGTGCATGAACACACCTTGTTTTTCAACATGAGGTTTCAGCTCGTTCCAGATGCTCATGGCAAAATTCTCGGCACTGGTGAATTTCCCCTGCATGAAATCAACGTCCATATTCAGGTTGCGGTGATCTACTTTTTCTACGACCACATCCTTTATCAGGTCGCCCAGGGTTTTGGCATTGAAGATAAAGCCGGTATCGGGGTGTGGGTCGCCTTTGATGGTCACATGCAACTCATAATTATGTCCATGCCAGTTGACGTTGGCGCATTTGCCAAACACCTCGCGGTTCTGCTCTTCACTCCATTTTTCGTTGTACAGTCTGTGGGCGGCATTAAAATGTTCCACACGCGTCAGGTAAACCATTTCCTTTAATTGTTCCGCAAAATTAGCTTTACATAATGGTTTGGACAAAATTGCGCTATTTTGTACTATGGACATGCTGCTGATAGCCGCTACAGAAGCGGAAATAGCCCCATCGATAGAATATATGTCGCTGGCCTGGCGACGGGCAGGGGACCATACTTTCTCACGGGAGCATAAAAACGTTTCCGTATGTGTCAGTGGTGTGGGTATGATGGCTTCGGCCTACCATATTACAAAGGCAATTACCGGGAAGCATTTCGATATGGCCATACAAGCGGGCATTGGCGGCGCTTTTGACAGAAGCATAAGATTGGGGGAGACTGTTTTCATTACTAGTGACCGGTATGGAGATCTGGGGGCTGAAGATGGGGAAACTTATATTGATATATACGACATGGGGCTGGCACAGGCAGATGCATTCCCTTTCTCGGATGGCAGTATAAATACTCCACCCGCCGATTTCCACGACCAAATAGAATTGCGAAGGGTTAGCAGCCTTTCGGTAAACATGGTTACCGGCAACGAACGGACTGTTTTGCGGCTTGGTGAGAAGTATAGCTGCCAGTTGGAAAGCATGGAGGGAGCGGCTTTTCATTATATCTGTCTGCAGGAGCAGATACCTTTTGCCCAGGTCAGGGCGGTATCCAATTACATAGAGCGCCGCAACCGGGAAAACTGGAAAATAAACGAGGCTATTTTGAGCCTTAATAATTGGTTAGTGCCATTTCTTGATAAATTTTGAGCCGAAATATAAAAACAATTAAATGACGAAAAATATAATCCGTATTTGTTGGAATTGTAGGAATTTGATATATCTTGTGCAGCATTAATTCATAAAACCGATGGGTTCTAATTAATTTGGATACTTCACATTCTTAATTAATTTTGCCCACGTTAAAAATCACAAATAAAAAACACAGAACTGTGGCGTACGACAACAAAAATTTCAACGGTGAGAATCGCAACAACGAGAGCATGTTCAGCAAGCGCATAAAGGCTGGCAAGAGAAGGACTTATTTCTTTGATGTGCGTGCAACCCGTGGAAACGACTATTTTATCACTATAACCGAGAGCAAGAAGCGTTTTGATGATAATGGTTATGACAGGCATAAAATGTTCCTGTACAAAGAGGATTTTCATAAGTTCCTGAATGCACTGACTGAAACTATCGGTTATGTGAAAACAGAGCTGATGCCTGATTTCGATTTTGACGCATACAACCACGACCAGGAGCAGGAAGAAGGCGCTATTGAAAGTGCACCTGTAGCTTCTACTGAAGAAGGTGGTAGTAGCCTGAGCGTTGATGAGTGGAAAATGTAATTCTGAAATTGCTTTAAATATAAAAGCCCCTGCAAATTGCGGGGGCTTTTATCTGCGAATAACTATGTCTATTGCGGTGTGTCAGCAGGTTTTTTCATGATCGCATAGATCTCTACTGCAAAACCTATAAGTATCAGCAATGGCGCCAGCGTAATGCGGCGGAAGCTGTAGATCTCGTCGTAGTTGAACTGGTGAGGATCGGTGCTCTTGCCGCCGC
>CAMPKG010000324.1 GCA_946887085.1 uncultured Sphingobacteriales bacterium | reverse complement strand
GGCTTTAAACCCTTCATCTGTTTGTTTATCTTAAAATACCATAAACTCATGAAAAAATTCCTATTCCTCCTTTTGTTCCTCAGTGCGGGCTTGCTTGGCAACGTTCAAAAGGCAAACGCCTCGCACGGCGCCGGCGCAGAGATCATTTATGAGCACATCAGCGACTCTACCTACAGGTTCTTTTTCAAGTTTTACCGCGACTGTACGGGTGCCGGCGCTCCCGCAACTTTTACGCTGTGCTGCTACAATCCCTGCCTCAACCTGAAGTATGACTCCGTCCTCAGATTATACCAGGGTCTCATCCCCCCGGGCAAGTTAAACGGTAAATCGGTATCTGCAGGTTGTTCGAAGTACAAGAACAAATGTGATTCTCCGTTGTCTGACCTGCCAGGTTACGAGGAGTGGTGGTATACAGCAGACGTAACGCTTTTTGGTCAATGTGATTCCTGGAAATTTGCGGTATGGATGAATGCGCGCAATCCCCAAAACAACATCCTGAATGCAGGTGCCCAAAACCTGTATGTTGAAACTACTTTCAATAACGAATATGCACAGGGTAACTCTTCGCCTTACTTCTCTAATAAACCAATCCCTTACTGCTGCCTCAACCAGTTTTATAGTTACAACAATGGCGCGGTAGATCCAAACAGTGGCGATTCGCTTACCAGCGAGGTGATCAACCCTTTGACAGGAACAAGTTGCCAGACGCTGCCGACACCGCTTACCATGACAAACCCCATCGGCTATCCACCTATCGCATTCCCTTCAAACCCTTTACAGTCGGCCAATACATTTGTGATCAACGCAGCTACGGGCCAGTTGTCTTTTATCCCAACCCAGGCCGGGCCCAGCACGCTTACCGTCCGTACAAAAGAATGGAGGAATGGAGTTCTGATCGGATCGATCATGCGCGACATACAGGTGCAGGTGTTGCAAACTTGCAATTTCGGAACTCCCACCGTTACGCAGGCTGCAAATATATCTAACGGTATCTGGTTGAATAACCAGGTGCAAACCTGCGTTGAGACACCGGTGAGTTTTACTTTCGACCTCAAATCTTCAGATACCGAGGCTGTGATCGTTGCAACCGATAACCACGATGTAGCAGTTCCCGGTTCTTCCGTTATTTATACAAATCAATATACTGACTCGGTACGCGGAACATTTACCTGGACGCCAACAGCGAGCCAGACCGGAACTTTCACGTTGACGATCACTCATACTGATTCAACTTGCCGTCCTCCGGGCATACTACTGGCTCAAACGTATTCCATCCCTATTTTCGTATTTGGCAAACCGATAGCCTCGAATGATACCAGCGTTTGCCCCGGATCGCCAGTTCAGCTCAGTGTGACCCAGCAAGGTGTGACAACCGGTCTTGGCAATTATACATGGGCTATTACCAATGGTCCTGCAGGCAGCCTGAGTTGCACTAACTGCCAATTCCCGGTAGCCAGTGCTTATGGCAACACACAATATGTGGTAACCTCCAACACGACTTCATTCTGCCCCAATAATAAAGACACGGTGAACATCACTATGCTTCCGGGCCCCAACTTTACGAAAATACCTGATATTGTCACTTGCCCGGGTAAGAGTGTACCTGTGAATCTCAATCTCGACAATATCCCGGGAGTTAGTTACGATGTAAAATGGACACCGGGGTCTTACCTAAGCAGCAGCGCCATTCCAAACCCTGTTATTACACCGCTTGGGGATGTTACCTACCACATCGAAATCAAAGCAAGCAACAATCCATGTAAGAGCTTCGACACCTTGGCTGTGGATATTCTCGACGGATTCAGGATCATTACCGGTGACACTGCAATATGTATTGGCGACAAAGTTCAGGTAGATGTAACAGGCGATAGCCGTTATGCTTTCTACTGGGAATCTGTTCCTGACCCTTCAGGCGGCACTTCGATATCGAACCCGACGATCATCAACCCCGTCATCACACCTGCCGCTGTGGGTAAGTTCAAATACAAGCTTAACGCTTCTTTTACGGGCTGTGACGATACATCTGCAGACTTCGACATTGAAGTGCAACCAATACCCGTGGTAACGCTTCCTGATGATGCATCGATCTGCTATGATGACACTTTGCATTTATCTTCAAAGGTTTCGCCAGACTATGACTATTCATATTCATGGACACCGGGCGTATCATTGAGTAATGCCAAGAGCCCTAATCCTATCTTCAAAGCAAGGCAAACGGAAAAATTGACATTGACTGCGTCCACATCAGCAGGATGTAAGGATGATGATGAAATGACAGTAACCGTTTTCCCGGCTGACTTCCTCCATATTTCATCAGATACAGCTATATGCCCGAGGGATACGGCCCAGCTGCGGCTTAACGGCGACGGACTGACAACCTTCAACTGGAGCCCTAATGAACATATCAACAACATCAAAACCTTAACGCCGAGTGTATGGCCTGTTAGCACGCAGCTGTACGAAGTGTATGCCGTAGATACCAGCGGATGCCGTGACACAGCTCATGTAAAAGTAGTAGTAAAACCAGCAGCGATTGTTAATATCCCTGAAGTTGTGACTTTGTATCCCGGCCAGTCATATAATATGGAACCGAGAGGGAACGGATTATACTTCAGTTGGTTCCCGCATGTAGGACTGAGCAATCCAAACATTTCAAACCCTGTTGTGAAGCCAGATGTAAACACACGTTATATTGTAAAGGCGACAACCGAATTTGGCTGTTTTGCAGTTGACTCTGTGGATGTAAAAATCGAAGATAGCAAGCTTGACGTGCCCAACGTATTTGCGCCGAAACATTCTACAACATTGAAAGTTGTCCATATCGGTGAAGCAAAACTCAGAAGCTTCGCTATCTACAACAGGTGGGGAGCAAAGGTTTTTGAAACAAACGATATTAACCAGGGATGGGATGGGACCTACAATGGCAAACCCCAGCCACTCGGTGTATATGTGTACACACTCGATGCCGAGACATATACAGGCAAAAGAGTGACCAAACAAGGAAATATTACCGTGATACGTTAATCTCCGAATGCAGAAAATAAAAGGGCCTTAATTAAGGCCCTTTTATTTTTTCAACAGTTTAAAAGCATGCGTCCATTCGTTGCGAAGAAAACCCGGGATCCACCACAGGATGCAAAGTGATTCGATGGAGCCTGCTGCTTCAACAGACCCCATGTCTTCAGTTTCCCAATTGAACTCAGTGAGTATCCCGGTCACCTGCTGTTTTGCCATAGTATTGTTCCCGCAAATGAACATAGTTGGCTTGCCATCTTTAAATTGCGGATCGACCATCAATGAATTTCCAACGCTGTTGAATGCTTTTACGAAATTGATGTCCGGGTACTTCGATTGTAATCGCTCCATAAGCGACTCCCGGCCATCAGTGAAATAGCGGATGACGCCGTTCTCGGGCGGCTGATCGCCTATCGGGTTGGTCGTATCGATCACAGTCTTGCCGGCAAGCCGTTTAAAATCGGATAGCTCTATTACTTCTGATGCGGCTTTACCTGCTACAGCCAACACTATGATGTCGCCAAAATCTGCTGCTTCTGCAAAACTGCCAGCTTTTAAAGATTCATCGAATTTGCCCGCCCAGTCAGCGAGCTTTTCAGGGCTGCGACTGCCCATCCGGACTGCGTAACCGTGTTTGATAAAGCCGGCAGCCAATGCTTTAGCTACCGCCCCGGAACCTAATATGCCGATTTTTTTCATAACACTGTCTGTTTAAATTG
>CAMPKG010000323.1 GCA_946887085.1 uncultured Sphingobacteriales bacterium | reverse complement strand
GCTGTATTCTTCATACGCTTTGCGTTTACCGCCCAGATCGTTCTCATCTACCCTGCCAATATTGGTGAAGCTACCAAGTTTATGTTTCACGGGTATTCGTTGTGCGAGGTCTACCAGTTCATTGTCGAGGAAAGGAAAACGTTCTTCCAAGCCACTGGCCATAGACAATTTATCGCCAACCAATAATAATCCGGGCAAAAATGTCTTTATCTCGAAATAGAGGCTGTTCTCTATATGGTGCTCAGGTGTATCATACTTCAGCTTGTCATTGAAAGTAAACACGCGTTCGAAGACCGTTCGGGGATCGTTCAGATCCATTCCTTTCATTGCCGAGCTGCTGAACAGCTTTGCCTTATCCTCATCCTGAACCAGGCGTTGCCAGAAGCCGTAGTAATTATTAAAAAAGTCTTTCCGGTCGAGCGATTGAAAAACTCTATAATACCTCCAGGGATAGCCACCGTACAGTTCATCGCCACCTGAACCCTGCAAACATACTTTCACAAATTTTGAAGCCAGCCTGCTTATGTAATAATTAGGATAACTCATACCCACCCGCAGATCTTCAAGATGCCAGACAAGCCTCGGAAGCGACCAGCTCAGATCACCTGCATTGATCACCTGCTCGTAGTGTTCGGTCTTAAAGTGGTTGGCAAGTAGCTCAGCATCCCGTCGTTCATCATAGTTTGCCTCTACTCCTGTAACACCCGACATATCAAATCCGGCTGTAAATGTGTTGAGCCTGTTGATGTGTCGCGACGCAATGGCGGTAATTGAGCCGGAGTCGATACCGCCGGAAAGGTAAGAACCAACCGGCACATCGGCAATCATCTGCCTGCCAACTGCGCGCTCAAAGTATTCTTTTGTCTGCAATACGGCATCATCAAAACGCATACTGTCATCCGCCTTTGTAAAATCATAGTCCCACCAGGAATGATGTTTCACAAAAGTTGACTGAGAAGTGATCTTGACCGTATTCGCAGGCGGCAGCATAGTCACATCTTTGAACAGCGTATTGTAGGTAAAAACGTTCTGAAAAGTGAAATATTGATTCAAAGCATTGAGATCAACATCGATCCTGTAATCGCTGTGTTGTATAATAGCTTTGATCTCGGATGCAAATGCGATGGTCTTCCCGTTGAACCAATAATAAAGCGGCTTTACGCCATACCTGTCGCGGCTGAGATAAAGCGCTTGTTCTGAAACATTCCACGCTGCTATCGCAAACATTCCGTTGAATTTTTCAAATACCGATGGCCCCCAGGCAGCAAGGCTCTGCGTAATAACCTCCGTATCAGTTCGCGACGAGAATGCATAACCGAGATTCAGCAATTCTTCGCGTAGCTCTTTATAATTATAGATACAACCGTTGAACACCACAACCCACTCGCCATTAGCAGAGACCATCGGCTGTCTACCTGCGTCCGACAGGTCGAGAATAGCCAGCCTTCTATGTGCAAGGCCAATATTGCCCTCCACATAAAGACCTTCACCATCCGGACCGCGATGTGCAAGCGAATTTCCCATTGCTTTTACAGACGCATGGTCTACGAGTGCACTATTTAAATTAAATATGCCAGCTATGCCGCACATCTATAGTCCTTTTAAAAGATCGGCAACGTATTCAAAATCCTCTGCCGCCATCTTATTATGCAACGGTATGGACATGGAGTATTCATTGGCGGCATAGGCACCGGGGAAATCGTCTGGCCTGATGTCGAATTTCTGAGAATAGTATCCCAGCATATGCACAGCATGTGTGCCGGGACGTGAGCTGACGCCGTTCTGTTGGAGGTATTCCATCAGGTCATTTCTTTTCAGCGGCGCTTTTTCTTCGTCGATGAACAAAACAAATGACTGCCAGCCGTGAGTGTATCTATCATCATACACCGGCAATCGTAGCCATTCGATATGCCTGAGTTCATTGATGTAGTACTGAGCCCATTTATTGCGTTCGCCAATAAACATATCGAGTTTACCCAGTTGCACTATGCCGATCGCGCCCTGCAAATCAGTCATGCGATAGTTATACCCAACCAGGTCAAACTCAGGGAGTATGTAGGGCTTTGGGCCTTTGTGTCTTTGTTCCTCAGAAACTGACGCGCCGTGATTACGCAGCATGTTCAGCATTTCTGCAAGGCCGTCATCATTGGTCGTCAGCATGCCGCCCTCACCGGTGGTTATGGATTTGCGCGGATGAAATGAAAAGCAACCAATATCACCAAGGCTTCCAGCGGGTTTACCGTTCAACGCAGAGCCCGCAGCACATGCGCCGTCTTCTACTATTTTTAGCTGAGGTGCAATTTGTTTTATCTTATCAACATCTGCACACAGGCCAAAGAGGTGTACCGGAATAATGGCTTTTGTTTTAGGTGTGATCTTCTTCGCAACCTGCTCCACATCAATATTGAAGGTGGTAGGATCAATATCCACAAACACAGGAGTAGCACCGCAGTACATCACAGCATTAGCGGTTGATACCCATGTGAATGCAGGCACCAACACTTCGTCGCCGCGACCGATGCCCAGTGCTACCAATGCCAGGTGCAAGGCAGTAGTACAGTTAGATACCGCCAGCGCATGTTTTACACCATGTCTGGTGGCAAACATTTTTTCAAATTCACTCACCTTCGGGCCTTGTGTTACCCAACCGGTGAAAATTGGTTCTTTACATGCGTCCCATTCTTCCTGCCCCATGCTGGGGATAGAAATAGGAATCATACGTTTGGTAGAGATCATTAGTAGACGAGTGTTTTATCAGTTTGCGTTGTCCTCCATTCTATCAATCGCAACAAGCCTTCTTCCAGGGAGTATTGATATTTAAATCCTATATCTTCCTCAGCAGCTTTGGCAGAGCCGATGCGGTTTTTCACAAGTGCCCGCGCATCGTCTGCACTGTATGGTTTGTAGATCACTTCGAGATCGGAGCTCTTTAATCTGAGGATAGTGTCGCAAAGTTCTTTGACCGTCGTTTGTAATTCTGTTCCTACATTGTAGTACCCGAAATTTACAGGCGACAATAACGCGCATACGTTGCTCTTGGCGATATCCTCTACATAAATAAAATCGTAAGCCTGCGAGCCATCGCCATTTATTACTGGTTGTTCGTTCGCATCTATTTTATTGAGCATAATCGGTACAACACCGCTGTATACGGCATGCTGGTCTTGTCCGGGCCCGTAGACATTCATATACCTCAGCCCAATAACACTCAACCCATACCGGTCATTAAAAGCAGTGCACATGGCCTCGCCAGATATTTTAGTGGCGCCATAGAAGTTCTTATTGTTAAAAGGATGGCTTTCCGTCATCGGCACTTCAACGGCATCACCGTACACTGACGCAGATGAAGAGTAAATAAGCTTCTTTACTTTGTGCTTTACACAGGTTTCCAGCACGTTGAAGGTACCGGCTATATTCACGTCAAACGCGGTACGTGGAAAATCCTTGCAATGCAACAGCCACATAGCTGCCAAGTGGAATACGTAGTCTATGCCCTCAAAGGCTTTATCGAGAATGTCAGTCTCGCGTATGTCGCCTCCGAAAGGGAATACCGAACATCGCGGGTCCTTCAGGCAATGCTCGATATTTTCCATTTTGCCGCGTGCAAAGTTGTCGTAAATGATCACCTCTTTGATATCATACTTCAACAGCTCACGGACCAGGAAGCCGCCTATGAAGCCAGCACCACCGATTACGAGTATTCTTGAGTCAGCAAGTTTCACCAAGTTAGTTTTTGTGTTTTAAAGATTGTACCGGCAA
>CAMPKG010000322.1 GCA_946887085.1 uncultured Sphingobacteriales bacterium | reverse complement strand
CTTGTAAAGCGCGGTTTCATCTTGTGGAAGCTGATAAGCTTCCTTTTGAAGATGCAAGCTTCGACAAAACTTTTTGTGTGAATGTTATTTATTTCTGGCAGCAGCCCGGGAACGAACTTGCCGAGATACGACGTGTGCTGAAACGGGGCGGCAAATTCATCATCGGCATCCGCCCCAAACACGCGATGCAAAAAATGCCTTTTACCAAATACGGCTTCACTATGTACAGCAAGGATGAATTGACCGCGTTGCTTGAAGCAAATTCTTTTCGTGTGATAAATGTTATCGAGAAACAGGAACCGCCGCAGGAAGTGAACGGGATGATGATGTATCCTGAGAGTTTGGTGGTGGAGGCTACCACGGTAATTTGAACATGATCGGAAACGTAAAGTATACTTTCGTCGGTTCGTCGTCCCTAACGCCAGGACTCCATGGTGGCATTTTGCTCACTACTCGAAGAGCTTCACTATCCAACGCCGGGTGAACTGATTTCTCAATTTTTACGCTGTCAACTTTACCGTCTTCCATTAGCACAAAAGTCACTATCACTCTACCTTCTATTTTAGCTCGCCGCGCTTCGACTGGATATTTCATGTTTTTCAGCAAAAACCCTTCGACATAGTATCCGGGTTTCGGCATGATCTCATAAGGAGTAAACTTTATTTCATTACCGTCCTCAGCATAACATTTACCACGAGTTTTTCCTTTTCTTGTCCACTGCTTCCTCTTTAATTTTCCAGACCTGTAAAAACTCGAAAGAATCTCCGAAGTATCATCACGATTTGTGAGGTTGATCAGGCAATGTACCAGGTCCGTGTCATCGTAGTTGAATGTCCATACACCAACTTCTTTGTTTTCCTTATAATTCCCATAGCGTGACTTGGTACCATTCTCATTGTAATAGGTTGCGTAACCCTCCAGTATCTGTGCATCTGGCGAAGAATGGTAGCCGTCCAGATATAGCTTCCCACTTAAGTAGAAATACTGAACCTTATATAGATCCCCTTCTTTTTTAACGGGAAGATAAAAATACCTGGCTTCGATTCTGGAGGTCTTCCATCTGCGACCATCAACAAATGTTGTATCTCCCTGTGCAAAAACAGGCAGGCAAACCAGCAAATTCAACCACAACAAAATGCTCTTCATTTTTCAAATTTGCACTAAGATAGCGGACTCCCATAAAAAATGCCACCTGGAAAGGTGGCAATATAAACATGAAAAAAACCGTCTTATTCTTTTACCAGCTTATGTATGCCGAATTTTTCGTCCTGCTGCAGGCCGATGACGTACACGCCGGGCGACAATGCTTCTATTGATATCTTACCCCGGGTTTGTCCTTTTGCAACTTGCTCTCCCTTCATATTGTGTATCACATATTCAGCTTCAGCCACACCATGTATATACAAGACATCTTTAGCCGGATTGGGATAAACTTGTATCGCATCGTACTTCGTTACAGGAATACCGACGCCGACAACAGGATCGCCGCTGCTACCGTTGAATGTTACATCGCAGAATGAATTCACCCGGAAATGCCAGTTATGCCTCCACATGCAGCCGGAAGGACAATCGCCCCAGGCAAAGGAGTAGGTAAGGTCTACCGCAGTGTCGGTGATATTATTTACTGAAATCCAGTGGCCATCCCCGATGATCAGAGGTTTACTGGAATACCAGACATCATTTACCATCAAAAATTTGTTTGCAACTCCCTTCATGTTATAGTTGCTGTCAGATTCCAAGTAAATATTATATCCCTGGGGTATACCGGCAGCGGGGCTTTTATAAGTTATCTCTAATTCATATTCCGATACCAAATCGTCAAACGCACTAACGCCCGTTGGTTTGACGCCGTTTTTTATTTGAGTGGCGAGGTTTGACGTTTCATCCATAACTACCCGCAAATCCCACAGCTCTGATGCCCGGTAATTATGTACGTTATAGGTCTTCACAACTGAATCGGCAGCAGGCAATGTAGCTGCCGCATTATAGATTGCTACCATAACACGCAATACCGTATCCGACATACCTTTCGGTATCTCTGCGCTATCTGCCAGCGGCGAACTCATATATTCCAGGTACTGTAATGTTGCATAGTCCGCATCGTCAATGTATTTGTTTTTCACGCTGTCAGGAGCGTTGCAACTCGAGGAAACAGTTTGCGCATAAGCGCCGGTGGTCAATAAAAAGATGAATGTGTAGAGTATTAGTTTCATAGGCTAAATGTTATATTACGAAAAGTCACAAAGCACGTGCCGTATGCTCTAATAACAGTCACGCCAATGTAATTATACATTGAGCCATTGAGTTATTGAGCCATTAAGGAATTAAACCTGGAAAACCCCCGTCCTGAAATCCTTCATCTCGGGGTTGTGGTTGGCTGCATTGATACCTTCAGATATTACATGGCGTGTTTCTACCGGGTCGATGATCTCATCTACCCAGAGGCGCGCCGCTGCATAATATGCTGACGTTTGCGAAGTATAACGGTCGGTGATCTGTTTCAGCAGTTCTTTTTCTTTCTCCGGGTCTATCTCCTGCCCTTTCGATTTCAGCGCTGCTACCTGTATCTGCAACAATGTTTTTGCTGCCTGTTCCCCGCCCATTACAGCGATCTTAGCATTGGGCCATGCATAAATAAAACGTGGATCGTAAGCCTTGCCGCACATAGCATAGTTGCCCGCGCCGTAAGAATTACCGATGATGATGGTGATCTTAGGCACAACGGAATTGGCCACAGCATTCACCAGTTTGGCGCCATCTTTAATGATACCCGAGTGTTCGCTGCGGCTGCCCACCATAAAGCCGGTAACATCCTGCAGGAATACCAGCGGGATTTTTTTCTGGTTGCAGTTCTGTATAAAGCGTGCTGCCTTATCGGCGCTGTCGTTATAGATAACGCCGCCCAGCTGCATTTCACCTTTACCGCTCTTCACGATCTTGCGCTGGTTGGCTACTATACCTACAGCCCACCCGTCGATGCGCGCATAACCGCACACAATGGTTTTACCATAGTCTTCTTTGAACTGGTCGAATTCTGAATTGTCAACGATGCGCTCTATCACTTCAACAACATCGTACACCTTGCTATTGTCTGAAGAAACCAATCCGTAGATCTCGTTCGCATCTTTCTTCGGTGCAGCAGGTGTAGCACGGTCGAACCCCGCACGTGGTTGCTCACCAATTTTATCCATGATGCGGCGCACCTGGTCGAGGCATTCTGCTTCCGTATCAAATTTATAGTCGGCTATACCGCTTACTTCTGTATGTGTTTTCGCACCACCTAATGTTTGAATGTCTATGTCTTCGCCTATAGCAGCTTTCACCAAATACGGACCAGCAAGGAAGATAGATCCATTGCCTTCCACCATCAGCGTCTCATCGCTCATGATAGGCAGGTAAGCACCACCGGCTACACAGCTGCCCATTACCGCAGCTATCTGTGTGATGCCCATTGCGCTCATCTGGGCATTGTTGCGGAAGATGCGTCCGAAATGTTCTTTATCAGGAAATATCTCATCCTGCATGGGCAGGTATACACCGGCGCTATCTACTATGTAAATAACCGGGAGATGATTCTCCATAGCTATTTCCTGCAAGCGAAGATTTTTTTTGCCTGTTATGGGGAACCAGGCACCGGCTTTTACGGTGTTGTCATTCGCTACTATAACACATTGCCTGCCGCATACGTAACCTAGTCCTGCTACAGTACCACCCGCAGGACAGCCGCCGTATCCTGAGTGAAACTCGTCCCCGCCTCGTCTGCCA
>CAMPKG010000321.1 GCA_946887085.1 uncultured Sphingobacteriales bacterium | reverse complement strand
ACCATGTCGTACAACCCCATACGGTGATTATGACCTCCGCCGATACGTACTGCCAGTTTTTCAAAAGCGCGAAACAACGGAGTTGTTTTCCTGGTGTCGAGTATTTTCGCTTTGTAACTCTTTATTCTTTCAACATATTGGTTAGTAAGCGTTGCGATACCGCTCATGCGCTGCATGCAGTTGAGGGTCAGGCGCTCAGCCTGTAAAATTGTGTGCACCTTTGCCGATACGTCAAAAGCCACCTCGCCGCTGGTTACTTTATCGCCGTCTTTTTTATTGATGATGAAGGATGCTTCAGGTTCCAGGAAATGAAATATTTCCTGCGCGAGTTCTACACCGGCCAGTATTCCCGGCTCTTTTATTTTAAGTACAGCATATCCTTTTGTATGCGGGGCAATGGATGCCAGCGTAGAATGATCTCCGTCGCGGATGTCTTCTTTCAGCGCTGCTTCAATGAACTCCTTTGTCGTCACTGCTTTTGATTTGGGTAAGCAAATCTAATAAATACAGCCATCAGGCAAGAGGGATAATTATTTCTTAATACAGAGGTCAAAAACCTTTGGTATCAGGGCAACAGCAGGCAGCCATCACCGTAGCTTAAGAAGCGGTAGCCTGAGTTGAGCGCATGTTCATATACCTTACGCCAGTCGTCGCCTATCAAAGCTGTCACCAAAAGCAGCAGGGTGGATTGCGGCTGGTGGAAATTGGTGATCAGGCCTTTAGCCAGCCTGAACCGGTAACCGGGTGCGATCAGTATCCTTGTCCTGGTGACGAGCCGGTTTTGTTTTGTTTGCAGCAGCCAGTCGACAACTGACTGCAGTGCGTGGTCAGCCGGTACATCAGTTTTGAGCTCGTAAGGATCCCACTGTTCCACAGCGATACCCGATTGCTCGGGTGTTGTATGATTTAAAAGCTTTACGCCTATCCAATACAGGCTTTCTATGGTGCGCATCGAGGTGGTTCCCACTGCGATGATACCTGTATTGAGATGCCTGATCAGCTCCTGAATAGTATCAACCGGAACATCGATCCACTCAGCGTGCATATCATGTTCCTGCATAGTCTCCGACTTTACAGGCTTGAAAGTGCCTGCTCCTACATGCAGGGTAACGAAGGACCGATGAATGTTGTTAGCTTCAAACTGGTCCATGATCGCTTCGGTAAAATGCAGGCCTGCCGTGGGAGCGGCCACACTGCCTTCTTCTTTTGCGTAAATGGTTTGGTAACTGGTTTCATCAATGGCTTCCGCTTCGCGGTGCAGGTAGGGTGGCAGGGGCACTTTACCCGCGTAATGCAATACTTCAGCGAAAGAAAGATCGTTGTCCCACGAAAACTCAATGGTGAATGAGCCAGGGTGACGCTCAACAATAGAAGCAGACAGTGTAAAAGAAGGATTGGTATTCTTCAATTCCAGCATCATGCCATGTTTCCATTTGCTGGCACCGCCTATCATACACTTCCACCATAGTTTTTGCTTTTGCAGCATGGCCGTTTGCACATCGGCATATTGCTCATGCGGTTCCAGGCAGAAAACTTCTATCACACCACCTGTATCTTTTGTAAACAGCAAACGTGCGTGTACTACTTTGGTTTGATTGAACACGAGCAGGCTTCCCGGCTGAATAAGGTCTGCTATATCGCGGTACTGCTTATCCCGGATAGTGCCGTTATCATAAACCAGCAGTCTGGATGTATCCCTTTCTGCAAGCGGATATTTAGCTATCCTGTCGTCAGGCAGCAAATAGGTAAAGTCTTCGATTCGGAGTTTTGAAGGATGCATGGCTAACGGATCTCTGGAATACTGATGCCTGGTATTTTGCGGTATATATCGATCGCATAAAGGTCGGTCATGCCGGATATAAAGTCGACTATTGATTGTATATCGCTGTAAAGGCTATCAGGGGTTAGTTTCAAAGGAAACTGGCCAGATACCAGCTGCAATAGTTTTGCAGACTTTGATTGTTTCGAATGCATCACAGCCTGAACCAGGTCTTTCAGCAATCCGCCGATGACATTGTAACCTGCGATCTCAATTTCAACAACCGATTTGTAGTTGTAGATATATTTTACTGAGAACTCATTAATAGCATCAATGAGTTTTTGCTCATGCAGTGGCAGGCATTTCATCAGGTCTTTTTCCAGCGTGCCGGCAAGCAGTTGCTCTTCATTTTCAAGAAATGCATGCGACAATTTGCCTGTCATCAGCCCTATCCATTTGGCGCGTATGAACTGCACTTTTTGATTCTCGTCAACTATCCCATCTGCTTTTCTGCGCACGTAATCGACACTGTCGTATCCTTCTTCCTGCTCAAAGAAAGGATAGAACAGTTCTTTTATAGTGTCCAGTGACACGATGCGCAGCCTGTGCGCATCTTCCATGTCGATGATGCGGTAGCAGATATCATCTGCGGCTTCGGTGAGGTATACAAAAGGATGACGTGCGTAAACATGGTTGTAACCTTCCTTCTTTGGTATTTCCAGTGAAGACGCGATGTCGCCGAATAGCGGTAATTCGCTATCAAAAAAGCCTGATTTTTTTGTTGATACCAAGCCAGTTGTCTTGTTAAATCCTTCAAGGGAAGAGCAGGGATATTTTACGATAGATGCCAGTGTTGTATAAGTAAGCCTGTACCCGCCCGCTTCTGTCTCATTGAAGTTATTGGTAAGTATGCGCAGGGCATTCGAGTTGCCTTCAAATTTTTCGAAATCTTTTAGTTGATTCTTACTCAGGTTATCGTTGAGCATCTTACGGGCGTCGTCCTGCAATTGGGAAAAATAGGTTCTTATAGCGTCTTCGCCTGAGTGCCCAAACGGCGGATTACCTATATCGTGTGCGAGACAGGCAGCAGCTATAACCGATGGCAATTCGTATTTATAGAATTCAGTAAAGAGTTCGTCGCCAGCGCCATGTTTTGCGGCTATTGCATCACCAACGGCCTTGCCCAATGACCTGCCAACAGATGCTACCTCAAGACTGTGAGTAAGGCGATTATGCACAAACACAGAACCCGGTAATGGAAATACCTGCGTTTTGTTCTGTAGCCTGCGGAAGGCAGATGAGAAGATGATACGGTCATAATCGCGGAGGAACGAAGTGCGTACCTGGTCGGTATTTTGTTCCTTCCTTGGTTTATCTCCCGTTCGCCTCGAGCTATATAGGCTGTGCCAGTTCATGGTGTAAAAATGCAATAATCCGGGGCAATAAAAAAACCGCGACTTAAGTAACCCCCAGCAATTGTTTCAAGGTTTTCAAAAGTTGCTCTTCATCAGGCAACCAGGGATTTTCTGCAGAAATCGCTTTACGTAAATAATTCCTTGCTTCGTCATTTTTACTTTTTGCGACATACCCATCAGCAAGGTATAGATAGGGCTTGCCATTATCGGGATTGAGCTTTGCCGATCGCTTCATGGCAACGATCATCTTGTCCAGATCGTCTTCTGACCTGCTTCCTTTCCAGGAATTGTAATGGAGCATACCTAACTGGTAATAAACAACGTCATTTTTATCGTCAAGGGCAGTATAGTCTTCAAGATGTTCGATGGCGCCTGCGAAATTCCCTTTTAGTGAGGCGACGCCCGCTAATAGTGAATGAACTGAAGGGTTTCCCGGCTCTATAGCCTTTGCCTGTTCCAGGTACATAGCTGCACTGTCAACTTTTCTGTTTCTTTCTGTGGGATCTGTAAGAACACCGCCATAACTGAGATAACTGTTTCCTATCGCCAAATACGCATCCGCATTTTCTTCGAAGTCACCCATGTTTGGTTGCAATATT
>CAMPKG010000320.1 GCA_946887085.1 uncultured Sphingobacteriales bacterium | reverse complement strand
GGTTATGCAAAACGGACGGCGAGGTGATGATGGTTTCAGCGCGATGCTTCTTAACGGCGGCTTTCAATACATGTACCGTCTCCGGCTTTTTTACAGCGAAACGTCGCGGAGGCAGGATGGTGGTTTTGCCTAAGCCGAGATTGATCAGCACCACAATAGGCAGTGTTACCAATGACGGATCGAATTCATCATTAAGGTAAGGTGTGAGTGCATCGTACTGCGCACGAAGGAAGGCATGTGTGCGATCGGCTGCTTTGGGCGTGCCGGTTGACCCGGTGGTAAAGGTTATCAATGCGGTATCCTCCGGCAGCACCGGTACCGGTGCCACATCAAAAGCCTGCATTTGCTTTTTACCGCCGGATATTTTGATTCTGATACTGCGAAGCCCGCTGATAAACCAGGATAGCAATAAGAATTTGGTATCGGCTATCATCGCATCGCATTTCACCACCTTGCAGCATTGTTCAAGCCTGTCGACAGATACCCATTCATCGATAAACACCGGGCAGGCTCCCAGGTAGAAGAGGGAAAGCACTATGCGGTACAGGTCGATGCGCATGGGAACGAACACCAGCACATTGTCTCCCTGTTTTATCCCGCGCTTTTTATAGTAGCCGGCTGTTTGCTGCACATCTTTCAGCAACTGACCGTAGCTGATAGTATCGTTATCATGAATGAGAGCGATCTCATCCGGGTGCCGTTGCGCAGCCGTCATGAAAAGGTTGATGATATTGCTATCGCTCATGGGCCAGTTGTTTTACGAACACAGCATATTCCCTCGTCACCTGTCCATGAAAGTTCTCCGACACTGTTCGCGAACGGTTATGTTCATGCATATAGGCATGGATGAAACGGCTGTATCCTTTGGCATAAGCGGCTTCATACAGCATCTTTCCCATTATATCTATCAGGCCCTTCACATGGCAGTCGGGGTGTTTGGCAATGGTTTTTACAATGACCCTGTGTGCATATAGATCGGGCAGGCAGAAATATAGTCCGGCCAGTTCTCCTTCGTGCTCCGCCAGTAAAACGAATGCAGGGTCCAGCAAGTCTTTCAACCCAATATACTTTTGTATGAAATAGCTTTCGCCGACCGGGCTATACAGTGCATTATTCTTAAATGCCTCAATGCAGAGTACGTATACTTTCCGGAGTTCAGATTCGTAATTACTGAGGTCAATGTTTCTGATGGCTATAGCATTTGCTTTTAGATATTCTATTTCTTGCGGCTGTGCTTTTTTGTTTCCATCATTTTCTGCAACGCTTGTATAATACCGATGCAGTATATTGAATCCGTTTCGTTCAAACATTTCCGCATAATATGGCTGCTGCAGCGAATCGCTTAAATAAGGATCGACACATTCCGTAAGCGGAAACCGGTAATCGTCCCAGGTAGTACCGTTGACAGGCCCAACGACATACGATATATTCTTATCGTCCGCTATCCTTTCCACATACTGGATAAGCGCACTGCAAACTCTATCATCATCCACGCATTCAAAATTGCCGATCAACAGACATGGCTTGCCATCGATATTGATGTGAGGGTTGGAGTAGACGCAAAGCCTTCCCGCGACATCTCCGCCAACCAGCGCTATAAGGCAGGACTGAAAATAGAAGGCATTAAATGATTCTTTTGTTTTGAAACGTAATGAACTCGGCGGATACACCTTCGTCAATACCTCGTCGAAATACCGGAAGGTATCCTCGCCCGGCCGGGATTCAATTATGTTGATCGTGCCGCTCAATGTGTTGCTTCTATTATTGTCAGGAATATAATAGCGGCAAGGGGGATAGTGAAATTATCCCAGCCGCCGTTGCTATATCTTTCTGCGATCATGGTGAGCAAGCTCACGCCCAGGGCATTTAATAATAGCCAAACGATGCCTAGGCCGGAGCGATATGACCAGTATAGCGAAAATGAAAGCATAGCAGCACTTATAAAGAATGTCAACGAGCCTGCAAGGGTTTTGCCTGCTGTATGGCTGCGTTGTTTTTTATAAGCGGTTCCTGCAAGCGCGGCGAGCGGATCGCAAACTGCCATAATCAGTATGGGCAGATAGAAATACAGCAGCTTGCCGAAAACGGTAGGTTGCTGTTGCTGGTATTGATAGTATGCGAATGTTATGATAACTATAATCGGGTATAGGATGCTGCCTGATGAGGGCCTGTCGATCGCATTGATGGACCGGAGGAAGTTGAACTTTTTGCTGAGTCCCAGCAATAGCAGGAACGATAGGCAAATGACCACAACCTGCCAGAGGTGTTGCAAGAACATCGGGAATGTAAGTGTCAATACTCCTGTCCCGATATGCACGATCTTTCTTGTAAACTCGGCCGGTGTTTTCAGAATATGGAAGATCACTTCGGCCAGCGCAAACAACGCCAGGAAGCAAGCTGATAGTTTTATAAGTATGAGCCAGTCCTGATTCATAATTTATGTTCCAGTAAAAACCTGCTGTAGAAGAAGCCCTTGTCTTTTTCGGATAAAATATTGCTTTTTGGATCGCATTTAAAATGAGCGGGTTGAGCCTCAGAAAAGCTCCTGCCGTTCATAAGGTTCCAAAAGGCAAGCCTTGCGCCTCGGGGAATAAAGCCAACCCATTCTGCGGCCAATTGATCAAATACTTCCTCCGACATATACTCAAATATATTCGAGAAGTTATAGACATCAAAGGACTGTTGTTTTACCGCGTAATTGGCGTCCATTTGGCTCAAACTGAGCTTATGTATGTTTTCTTTTATAGCGTCAAAATTCTCCGCTCGTAAATAAAAAGGCAAATTGGCGCCAAAACTCCCCGTGAAGATCATGTGCAGAAAATAGTTGGCCGTACTATCTGGCGAGCGAAGATGTTCTTCAGCCCGCTTTTTTATGTAGGCTGCAACCGGCAACTTCACATGCGCTAAAAATTGCGGGGTACGCCCATATTTGCCCATCACATATTTACTGAAAAACAAGCCCATCAGCAGTTTCCACCGCCATGTGTTCCAGCCGGTATTATAAAACACCATTTGTTCTTCAGGTTGTTTATGTGCCAGCAATTTTTTTACGGCAGCCTTGCTATGTACAAGAGGCAGGAAGTACGTTCTGAATTTTTTAAAATATTGTTCAAACTTGCCTGCGTGAATAAGTCCTGTTTCGATGAGCGCTTTGCGGGATGACCAGAAACTTTGTGCACCTGCTGACAACCTGGGTTCAAGATGCTTGTAGATCGCCATGCTTTCATGCTTCGCCACGCCGATACCTAAAAGTTGCAATACCTCTGTGCGATCGAGAAAGGCGAATGCAAATTGTTTCAGTTCCGTCAGGTAGAGCTGAGGCAGGCTGATATCGATTGCAAGAACCTGTTCCGGGGCGGTAGCCAGCAACGCAAGACTATTGTCGCCGGCGGAGGCGATGCTCAGTATTTTGTTACCGGGCTGCAAAGCCAGGCCAGCAAGGAGATTATCAGCATCTTCCCAGCAATTGGCATAACGGATGATATTGAAGTCAGCCCGCTCCATTTTCTGATTGAATATTGCCGGTGATGATCTTTATGATGCCTGTGCTGCCATCCATGACGATCTCATCGCCATCCTTCAGTGTATTCATTAAATCTTCCACGCCTACGATACAGGGTATGTTCATTTCCCTTGAAACAATGGCCGCGTGACTCAATAAGCTGCCTCTTTCAGTCAAAATTCCGCTAGCGGACGGGAATAGCACCACCCAGCCGGGGTCGGTTGCATAAGTGGCCATTATAGCGCCGTCCAGCGCCTGCATTTCATCGGCATAATGTAACAAGCGA
>CAMPKG010000319.1 GCA_946887085.1 uncultured Sphingobacteriales bacterium | reverse complement strand
ATCCAGTGGATGGTCTTCTACCATCATGGCCAGCCGCTTGTCTTTGGGATTAAGGGAGGGCCCCTTGGGTACAGCCCAACTTTTCAGGGTGCCATTCAGCTCAAGCCTGAAATCATAATGCAGGTGCGAGGCGTGATGTCGCTGGATCACGAATGAAAGCCTGTCATCTTTCCTGGCAACCTTGCCGGCCGGTTCCGGTGTTTCTTTAAAATTGCGTTTCTCCTTATACTTCGTCAATCCCATGCTACGATGCTTTTTTCCTTTCCAGGCTTTCCTTCAGTTGTGACATCAGGTCCTTTGTTTTGGACTTCACCATTTTTATCTCAGGACGCTTCACTTTAGTGCCATGTGCTTTAGCGTCGATGATGGTCATCAGCTCTGCAGTATAGCTGTCTTTGTATTGTTCGATGTCAAATTTTTTCGGCGTTAGCTGGTTGATGAGCGAAACAGCCATTTTTAATTCTGCCGGTTTTATATCTACTTTCTCCGGTATTTTCAGGTCATCTGCTGCGCGTATCTCTTCCGGGAAACGTAACTTGAACAGGATGATCATACCATTGGACTCCCGCAGCATACAAAAGTTTTCCTTTGTACGCATAACGTAGGTACCCAATGCGACTTTTCCCGTTTCTTTCAGCGCTTCGCGGAGGAGAGCATATGCCCGCTCTCCACCTTTGGCTGGTTCGAGGTAATAGGGCGAATCGAAGAAAGCAGGGTCGATCTGGTCTTCTTTTACAAATTCATTGATGGCGATCACCTTGCTTTTTTCAGGGCTGGCTTTTTCAAAGTCTTCGTCTGACAGCACAACATATTCGCCATCGTATTTATAACCTTTTACGATATCGGCCCATTCAACCACTTTGCCGGTGTTCTCATTTACCCGCTGGAATTTGATGTTCGAATGGTCTTTTTTATCCAGCATATCAAGATCGAGTGTGCTTGACTGCACCGCGCTGAAAATGCGTATCGGTATATTTACCAATCCGAAACCTATAGCACCCGTCCAAATTGCACGCATAGCCAATATTTTATCTAAAAAGAGAAAAAAATATGCCTGTAGATCGCTATAAACCACTCCCGTGCGAAAGCTTGTCTTCCAATCAGTTAAACAGCAGGTATTTTCAGCATAATTGATGTGGATATTTGTCCACACAGAAAGAGCGGTATTATTTTACCTGCCTGCGGTAGAGGTATAAGGCCACACCCGCAAATATGATGTTCGGTATCCACACCGCCAGCATAGGATTGAGTCCCCCTTTGGTGGAAAACGTCGTAGACATCTGCATGGCCATGATATAGGTGGCGCTGATGACGATACCCAACGCCAGGTGAAGGCCGCTCCCCCCGCGTACCCTGCGGCTGGCTATGCATACACCGATTATGGTGAGGATAAAACCTGCAAAAGGCTGTGCTGTACGTCTATGCTTTTCAACATAAAAGAAATTGAGCGTTTCGCGTCCGCGGAGTTTTTCACGCGCGATATAGCGGTTAAGTTCATTTGTATTCAGTGCTTCTTTGATCGCATCGTCCTCTTCGAGATCGGCCGGTTTGAAGTTTGGATAAACTCTTTTCAGTTCCGGGTGAAATTCAAGCGTTTCTTTAATGCCGTCATTTTTTCTTAGTACGACGGAATAAAGCGTCCAGGTGTTTTTTACACTATCATAGCTGACACGTTCCGCCATTATCTTCTCCTTCAGAATGAGGCCATCTATTGTTTCGGCGGTAAACCTGTATCCTACATTGGCAGTATAATCATAGCTCTGCACATAAACATAGAGGTCTTTTGCGAGGCGTAGATGAACGTTACGGTCAGATAGAATGGCGGCACTGTGAATATATTTATCCTCAAACGCAAGTCGCTGCTTATTGGCCTCAGGTACTATCCAGTGATTGGCCAGTAAGGAAAGGCTTCCAAGAAAAATTGCACCTATCGCGTAAGGCCGGAGAAAGCGCTGAAAGGAAATGCCCGACGCCAGCATGGCGATGATCTCGGATTTGTACGCCAGCTTCGATGTAAAGAAAATTGTTGCGATAAAAATGAACAGCGGAAATAGCAGCGCTGAGATGTGCGGAATGAAGTTCTTAAAATAGTTAAGTATTTCGCCCAGGGGAGCGCTCCGCTCCACAAAATCTTCCATCTTCTCCGACAGGTCGATCACACAGGATATCACTGCCAGGATGATAATGGCAAAGAAGAACGTGCTCAGGAACTTTTTAACTATGTACCAGTCCAGTTTTTTCATGCCCCCTAACCCCCTAAAGGGGGAATATTATTTTTAATGATGTTACAATGTTCAGTTTCATAAAAGCCCCTTTAGGGATTTGGGGTGCTTATAACCGCTGCTTTAATATCGGCACCATTTCATTTTTCCATTGCAGGAAATCTCCCTGCAAAATATGTTCGCGGGCTTGCTTTACCAAATGCAGGTAAAATGCCAGGTTGTGCACACTGGCTATCTGCAGGCCCAGTATCTCTCCCGAGACGAACAAATGACGCAGATAAGCTTTGTTATAGAAATTGCTGGTGTGACAGTCTATGCCATCGTCCACTGGGCTGAAGTCAGTTGCCCATTTTTTATTTTTAATGTTCACTACACCTTTGCCGGTAAAGAGCATACCATTGCGTCCGTTACGGGTGGGCATCACGCAGTCGAACATGTCCACACCGAGTGCAATGTTCTCCAGGATATTCCATGGGGTGCCTACGCCCATAAGGTAGCGGGGTTTATCGGCAGGCAGTATCTCGCAACACACCCCACACATCTCGTACATCATCTCTTCAGGCTCGCCTACAGAAAGGCCACCGATCGCATTGCCGTCACATTCCATGCCCGCGATAAATTCCGAAGATCGCTGGCGGAGGTCTTTGTAAGTGCTTCCCTGCACGATGGGGAATAACGATTGTTGGTGACCGTATAAAGGTTCAGTTTCGCTCATACGTTGCACGCAGCGCGCCAGCCACCTGTGTGTAAGCTCCATCGACGTTTTTGCGTACAGGTATTCGGATGGATAAGGCGGACATTCGTCAAAAGCCATAATGATATCGGCGCCAATACTGCGCTGTATATCCATCACCCGCTCCGGTGTGAAAAGATGCCTCGATCCGTCGATATGCGATTGGAACATGGCGCCTTCCTCGTTCAATTTGCGATTGTTGGCCAAAGAAAATACCTGGTAGCCGCCGCTGTCGGTAAGTATCGGCTTGTCCCAGCCGTTGAATTTATGTAGGCCGCCAGCCTGCTCCAGTACTTCAGTACCCGGGCGCAGGTAAAGATGATAGGTATTGCCGAGTATTATCTGCGCTTTGATCTCGTCTTTCAATTGCTGTTGCAGCACAGCCTTAACATTGCCGATGGTACCCACCGGCATAAAGATGGGTGTTTCTATCTCGCCGTGGTCTGTGGTCAGCCTCCCTGCGCGGGCAGAAGAGGCACTGTCGGTTCCTAAAATTTCAAATTCCATTTATCGTTCAATAACTCAATGGGTCAATATTTATTACTTTGGCCGCGTGTTGACGCAAGCAATAGTCTGTATTTTCCTGGTCTCTGTTATCATCCAGCTAGGCTACCTGCTATTTTGGTATTCCCGCTTGTTTACCGTGGCCGCTAACACCAGGGAAAATGACATTCAGCCGGTTTCCGTCATTGTTTGCGCCCGGAATGAGGCCGAAAACCTGGGTAAAAATCTCCCGTCGGTATTGCGGCAAAGATACATGAATGCTCCAGGTAAAAAGGCGTATGAAGTTATAGTAGTGGACGATGCCTCAACAGACGATACGCCACAAGTCTTATAT
>CAMPKG010000318.1 GCA_946887085.1 uncultured Sphingobacteriales bacterium | reverse complement strand
CCCGCTTTCACCAATTCAGGCGTCGATACACCCGGAACAAAGAAATTCTTGGTCGGGTAATAGTTTTCCGCTTCGCCACCGCCTGTGTTCATCTTGTTGTTCGGATCTTCGCTCACCATGAATTTGCAGATATCGACGAGGTTAAAATACTTATCCTGCGGCACCTGCGGCGATTTAAAGTAACGCACGTATCCGCCCCTATCGCCCGTATAATCCTTCTTCTTCCATATCATCGGCACAGCATCTGCATCGTTTGTTTTATAATTAAGCTGATCGATGTACCAGTCTATGCCCAATAAACTCATGTTCACGATCCGCACATCTTTACGCACACCTTCAACTTCCTGCAAATACCAAAGCGGGTAAGTATCGTTATCGCCATACACAAACAGTATCGCGTTGGGCGCACAGGTATTCAGTACGTTCAGCGCACTTGCGCGTGCTATCGTTTTTTTCGAACGGTCATGATCATCCCATTCTTCGGCGGCCATAAGCACAGGCACTGCAAGCAAGCATGCCGCTATTGACAAATAAACCGTCGCACTTTTCTTCACGGCCTTCTGCAGCAATGCATTCACCATCATAACACCCAGCCCTATCCAGATCGCGAAGGCATAAGTAGAGCCCGCAAAGGCATAATCTCGTTCACGTGGCTGTAGCGGGTTCATGTTCAGGTAGATAGCGGTAGCGATGCCCGTAAAGAAAAACAGCAGGAACGTAACCAGGGCGTCGCGCTTTTGATTCTTAAAATGAAAGATCAACCCAAGCACGCCAAGGATAAATGGCAGCAGGTACAACTGGTTGCGCGCAGGGCTATCGCGATAGCCTTTGCCCATTTTATCGATATCGCCCCTGCCCAGGAAACCTTTATCAATTGCCTTGATGCCGGTTATCCAGTTACCATTGCGGGCATCCCCATGTCCCTGCAAATCATTCTGCCGACCCACATAGTTCCACATGAAATAGCGCCACCACATCCAGCCAAGCTGGTATTGAAAAAAATACTTGTAATTATCTACAGAGGAAGGCGGCTCTCCCTCGGAAAGGTCCAGGTAGTTTCTATAGAACTGCGCATGGCTGCCTTCTCCACTCCATACGCGAGGGAAAAATCTTTTGTCGGCAGGATCATATTTATAATCTACTTTTTTGCCCACTACTTCATAATGATCCTTCCCATCTTTTGTCGACCGGGTATATTTTTCTCCTTTTTCTTCTACGCCTATCGGCCTGCTGATGAAATCAGGCCCGAACAACAATGGCTGTTGCAGAAACTGTTCACGCTGTATATATGAAGTGAGGCTGATAACATCATCAGGGTTGGTCATATCAATCGGCACATCTGCTCTCGACCTGATGATAGCAGACAGATAACTGGAGAACCCGATGACGATAAATACAAAACAAAGAATACCGGTATGCAGGGCGTACTTACCTTTTCGTTTCGCATAGCGTAAAGCCCATACCATGGCGCCTGTAAGCACTACCAGAAAAGTGATAGCGCCGCTATCGAACGGAAGCCCAAAGCCGTTCACGAACATGAGTTCAAACTTCGAGGCCAATATAGGTATGCCCTGCAATACCCCGAATTGCACGAGGCCCAAGATCACGCAACCGATTACAAAAGCGGTAACGGCGCCCATGGTGGTTGGCTCGTACCGCCTGAAATAGTACACCATCGTAAGCGCGGGGATAGCAAGCAAGTTCAACAGGTGAATACCTACCGACAAGCCCACCAGGTAGGCTATCAATACCAGCCACCTGTCTGCGTAACGGTTATCTGCCACGTGTTCCCATTTCAGGATAGCCCAGAATACCAAGGCGGTAAAGAAAGAGGAGGTTGCATAAACCTCGCCTTCGACAGCGGAAAACCAAAAAGTATCAGAAAAAGTATAGGCCAGCGCACCTACAACTCCTGATCCCATCACCAGCATCAGTTGATTATTGTTAAGATCTTCGGAGCGCCCGACGAGCAGCTTACGCGCAAAATGCGTGATCGTCCAGAAAAGAAATAGAATAGTAAGTGCACTTGCTATGGCCGACCAGGCGTTGATCATCATCGCCACGTTCTGAACATTGCCGCCGGCAAACAGCGCAAACAAACGCTGTATCAGCATGAACAACGGCGCGCCCGGAGAGTGACCTACTTCTACTTTATAGGCGCAGGAAATAAACTCGCCGCAATCCCAAAGGCTGGAGGTTGGCTCCATGGTCATGAGATATACAATTGCAGCGATAGCGAAAGTGATCCAACCCAGGAGGTTGTTGACCTTACGGAAGTTCATATAACTAAGAAGCTTACGGGTTAATGTATTGAAGACGAAAAGGTAATATAAAACTGCGATGAATTGTTAGCACTTTAACGCAGGATTAACCTTTGCGGCCCTATTTACAGGACAATCTATTGTTATTATCTTCAGTGCGTAAAAGTGCTGGCAAGATTTTTATCAATAAAAACATAGATATATAAAGGCAAGATTTTGCTTTAAAAACGGACAATTACAACTCAGGACAGTACGCTGATGTTTGAATTTAGCTTCGATAATCTGCCCGGTTTTCTGGTGGCATTTGTGCCCGGCCTCATTAATATAGGCCTGGTGGTATATATACTTACCTTTTTCCCCCGGAACAAGTTGATCAACATATTTGCCCTGTTTACCCTGTCTGCAGGCATCTGGCAGATCAATGATTCTGTTGCACGAATTGCTACCTCTGCCCGGCAAACTGACATATGGGACTGCATTTTCAGTCCGGGTTGGATGCTAACGGCTCCTTTTTGCCTGCATTTCGTTCTGCTCTATACGAAGGTTGCCGGGCAAAATGTGTCGCGCTGGCTGACGGGACTAATTTATCTGCCCACATTTGCCTTCATGGGTATTTACCAGGCAAAAATCTATCCGCACAACTTTCGCTACCTCGAGTTTTGGGGTTGGGTGAATTTTCATGACCAACACCCGTTAGACCTTGCAATGGTCTATTGGATAGCTGCGCTGGTACTTCTTTCCTCAATATTCCTGTTCTACTACGCCTACAGCGTACGCAAAGATAACCTCCTGCGTTTCCAGGCAGTGCTGCTGGCAATCGGCGTGGCTATTCCAACAGTAAGCGGCATCGTAACGCAGGTGGTGTTCCCGATATTTCTCGACCGGCCTTCAGTTCCTGTCACCTCTTTTTTCCTGACGTTCTTATCCGCCGCGGCGGTACTGGCACTTAGCCAGTACAGGTTGTTCTCTATATCGGAGCTTATCAACAACGATCTTTTGCTCGACGAACTTCCTATGGCCGTCCTGAGCATTGCAGATACAGGACACATCACGTATATAAACAGAGCCGGAGTAGACATGCTTGGCGTCGACAGGAGCGATATGCGCAAGCTGCGGTTCAATGAAATGCTGCAACCTGCTACACCCGAACACACTACCAGCCTGCGCGATGCTTATCGTAAAGCGCTAAAAGGGTTGAAGGTGGTGAATGTCGATTCATCATTGATGATCGGCGAAAGAACGATAAGTGTGATGATATCCGCCAACCCTATTATCAATAACAAAAAAGTACGCAGTGTGCTCCTTTATGTGCGTGATGTTACAGCGCAGCTGGAATCAGAACATTCACTGCAACAGAAAAACCTGCAGCTCGAGCAATCGAACGCAAACCTCGAAGAGTTCGCCTATGTCGCCAGCCACGACCTGCGCGAACCTTTGAGAAAGATCGTCACCTTCAGTGGAATGATAGCCGACACCGAGAAAGAAAAGATGTCGGAAAAAATCAAGACCTACTTCGAACGTTTCCCCGGCATCCGCGTCAACATGGACCGCATGCGCCAGACGGTGCGCGCGCAGGGGTTCGTCACCACCCTGTT
>CAMPKG010000317.1 GCA_946887085.1 uncultured Sphingobacteriales bacterium | reverse complement strand
CTAGTGAAGCATGTGTAAATTTCTTACTCAAACCCTTATAGACGGCTGTTTGCGTTAACAAGCTGTTTGCAAAAATCATATAAAACTAATGATATTGGTTTTTTATCTTTAGCGTAGATGAGAAACTTTTTCCTGGTGAGGTGGCTGCGTGATGTGTCCATCGCCAGGAAACTTTATTTTACGGTTGGCCTGATGGCATTGTTGATAGCAATGGAACTTTTTACGCTCCAGTTTGCTATCCGTACACTGTCTTCCGTGCGCGCCCTGGTGGGGGCTGAAGGGCTATGGTCGAAAGCGCAAAAAGATGCGGCCTACAGCCTTCAGAAATATGGGCGAACCCATAATGAAGCCGATTACGCCGACTATCTCAACGCATTGAGAGTTCCGCTTGGAGATCGCAAGACCCGTCTCGAGTTGATAAAAGAGAAACCGGATATGCCCAGGGCCCGCGAGGGGTTCCTTGAGGGCCGCAATCACCCGAGCGATGTGGATGGGGCGATCAAAATATTTCTCAGGTTCGGCAGGATATCTTATATCAAAGATGCTGCACGCGTTTGGACAAAAGGAGATTCTTTGATAGATGGGATGATCGCAATCGGCGATCGGTTGCACGCAGAGGTGGCATCACCCTTAAAATCGCCCGAAAGGATCAATGCTATTCTTGCGGCTATGGATCCGCTGAATGCAGAGTTAACCAAACTTGAAGATGAATTCTCCTTTATTCTTGGCGAAGGTTCGCGTTGGTTAGCTGATCTTATCCTGAAATTATTATTGACGCTCGTATTAACAGTAGAGATTTGCGGCCTTACAATTACCATACTGGTAAGTCGCGGCATATCGCGCGGCTTAAATGCCATTATCGGTTCGTCGGAGCAAATAGCCAAAGGAGATTATACATCGAGAGCAGAGGTGTATTCGAATGATGAGATAGGCGTGCTGGCCACATCATTCAATGAAATGACCGAAAAGCTGGAACATAATATAAATGCATTACAGCAATCAAAGGAAGAGTTGAGGGAATCTAAAGAACTGGCCGAACAGTCGGTAGTCATCAAAAGCAATTTCCTCGCCAATATGAGCCACGAGATCAGGACACCTATGAATGCGGTGCTAGGTTTCACAAAACTCCTTCAAACGACTGATCTCGACGATCAGCAAAAAGAATTTGTGCAGGCCATAGGTGTATCGGGCCAAAACCTGATGACCATTATCAATGACATCCTCAGCTATTCACGTATTGAATCCGGCAAGATCGTCATTGAACAAATCCCGTTCAGTGTTCAGGATATCTTCGAATCGCTTAAAGTATTACTGCATCCGAAAGTCATAGAAAAGAGCTTAGACATACGCTTTTATCTCGATGAGGAGATACCGCAGCTGGTTATGGGCGATCCCACACGCCTGATGCAGATATTGCTGAATATCTGTGACAATGCTATCAAGTTCACGGAGAAAGGCCGTGTAAAAATATCTGCCGCTATCCAGCACCAGAATAGCGAACGTGTAGCCATCGAATTTCGTGTAGTTGATACCGGCATTGGTATTGCACCCGATAAACGAGCGCTGATTTTCGAACGCTTTATCCAGGAGTCTGCTGAAACAACACGCCGCTATGGCGGAACGGGATTGGGCCTGAGCATCGCGAAAAACCTGGTGGAATTGCAAAATGGCATTATAGCGGTGAATAGTGAGTTAGGGGTAGGTTCTGAATTTATGTTTTCGATCACTTATGGAAAGGTTGCCGCAGAGGTGCAAAAAAAGAACAGGCAACAGCCCCTGCCGGTAGCTGAAAAATCAACAACAGATCGCTCATTAAAAATACTGCTGGCTGAAGACAACAAAGTGAACCAGAGCCTGGCTGTGCACGTGTTAAAAAGATTTGGCTTCACAACCGCCGTTGCCGAAAATGGAAGGATTGCTGTTGATATGTTGCAGCAAGGCAACTACGATCTTATACTGATGGATATGCAAATGCCGGAGATGGATGGCTATGAAGCAACTGCTGTCATAAGGACGCAATTGAAAAACAATATTCCCATTATTGCATTGACCGCACACGCACTTGGCGAAGAACGTGAAAAATGCCTTGCACTGGGTATGAATGAGTATGTATCCAAACCCTTCAAGCCCGAAGAACTACACGAGAAAATACTACAGGTGACCAACGGCAGCGCTTAGGCCAGTTGGGCTTTTCTTTTCGCCCTGCTTTTTTCCAGGAAAGCTTCAAATTCTTTGAGTGTAAAGCTGCTCAGGTTTTGCCTTGCGGTAAGTCCGCCCTTCTGCGCAGCCATCACACCATAATAAACATCATGATAGCCGGCTATAGAATGCGCATCGGGGTCGATGGAAAGTAACACCCCTTTTTCTGCTGCGTATTCTATCCAGCGCCAATCGATATCAAGGCGGCGGGGATGAGCGTTTATTTCAACCACTACATCGTTAGCTGCACATTCATCTATCAATATCTTATGATCGAGTGGGTAGCCTTCACGCGAAAGCAGCAAGCGCCCTGTTGGATGGCCGAGGATAGTGGTGTATGGATTACGCACAGCAGCCAAAACACGGCTCATTGCTTTTTCCAGGGTCATCTTAAGGTTGCTGTGCACCGATGCAATGACGAGGTCAAACGTTTGCAGCACACGCTCACCGTAGTCGAGGTTGCCATCGCCTAATATGTCGGCTTCTATGCTCTTGAATATTTTGAATGGTGCCAGTTTTTCGTTCAGTGCATCTATTTCCTGGTGCTGTGCGGCTATGCGTTCAGGTGTCAAACCATTGGCATAGTAGGCTGCCTGGGAATGATCGCTGATGACTAAGTATTCGAAGCCTTTATCGATAGCGGATTTTGCCATTTTTTCAATGGTGTCCAGTCCGTCGCTCCATGTTGAGTGTGAATGAATGATCCCTTTTATATCCGGCGGCATGATGATATCGTACATGGTATGTGTGGCTGCTTTATCCAGTATCGTGGCCGTCTCGCGCAATGCAGGTGGAATATAAGTGAGATTGTTTTGCGAGAAGATTACTTCTTCATTTTCCGGTGTTTCAGGCAAAGCATATTTTTCCAGGAATGCTTTCATGAATTCGCTGCTGCCCGTAGTTGAAAACAGCGTGTGGTAAAATGCAGCGGTCTCACAAAGATGGAATTTGATAACCGGCTGCTGCGGTATGCGTACTAGCAACAGGTTGTTGGGTTCTTCTTCTATTACGGTATCCGCTATCGCTTCAAATTGTTTAATAACGATGTCTTTCGCTGTGTCGGTGACGATCTCCACGAATTCTACTGTCTCGTTTTGGCGGCGCATATCACCGGTGAGTGCGAACAAATTGGTGGTAAAGGTCTTTTGCAATTGCTGTACCAGGTGTATTGATGTTTCTTCCACTTCGGCCCATAGATGGAAGCCCTGGTTCTTTTGGTAGTAAGAGATGCTTTGTAAAACACCATCCTGTGTTTTTGCGCCGAATCCTTTGATAGCTGCCAGCCTGTTCTCATTACAGGCATATTCCAGCTCACCTAGCGTTTCGATACCCATCTCCTTCCATATCACAGCTATTTTTTTGGGGCCCAGACCTTTGATGTGCAACATCTCCAGGACACCGGGAGGAGTAGCCGCCATTATCTTTTCCAGTGCATCCAGCTTGCCGGTGTTTTGTATCTCGCGTATCTTCTTGCCGGTGCTTTCGCCAATGCCTTTTTGTGAGAACAATTCGGCATCATCCATTTCTTCTATCTCACGCGGCAGTTTTTCAATATTATACGCGGCAATGCTGTATGATTTCGACTTAAAAGAGTTCTCTCCGTGTATGTCCATCAGTTTCGACAAAAGGGAAAAATGATCTGCTATTTCGTAATTGTTC
>CAMPKG010000316.1 GCA_946887085.1 uncultured Sphingobacteriales bacterium | reverse complement strand
TTGATCCAGGCGTCCTTGAGGATAAAAGCTTGAATCCAGAACATCGTAGCTCTGACCGCGATAGGTCATATCACGGCTAGACCATTGAGCTGTAGTAGCAGATCCACTCTCTTGAGCAAATGCCGGCTGTCCCAAAAAGGCGGAACAAAGACCAGCTAGCAATAGGTACTTTTTGTTGACCATAACAGATTTGTTTATTTAAACAATTTTGGTTAAATTATTAAATATGTGACAAAGGTATAGTTCACCTTTGAAAAGAACAAAAATATTAAAAAAATGTTTCCGAGCTTTGAAAATCCCTATTCAAGTATTATGCCAAAAAAGTCCTTTTATTAATTAAACCGTTCAGCGACATTTGCATACACAAATTATCCACACCATACAATGGAGCTTGTAAAACGGGTAATAGGTTCGGAACTAGCTATTTTTGAGAAAAAATTTGCCGAGGCGGTAAAAGGCTCAAACCCTTTACTGGACCGTATCATGCGCTTTATTATCAGGCGCAAAGGGAAGCAAATGCGGCCCATGTTCGTTTTCCTTTCGGCTCGCCTGGCGGGCGGTATCGGCGACGCCACGTATAGGGCTGCATCGCTTATAGAATTGTTACACACCGCCACCTTAGTGCATGATGATGTTGTTGACAACTCAATGATTCGTAGAAATTTTTTCTCAATAAACGCATTATGGAAGAACAAAATAGCTGTGCTCGTTGGCGACTACCTTTTATCGAAAGGGCTTTTGCTGTCGCTGCAAAACAATGATTATCAAATACTACAGATCACATCGCGGGCTGTAAAAGAAATGAGCGAGGGCGAACTTCTCCAGATGGAAAAAGCGCGTAAGCTTGATATAAAAGAGGATGTCTATTTTGAGATCATTCGTGCAAAAACCGCGTCGCTGCTATCTGCGGCGTGTTCTGCGGGCGCTTATTCCGCAACCAATGATGCCGAAAAAGCAGAATATTTCAGGCAGTTTGGCGAGAACATTGGCATCGCGTTCCAGATCATGGATGATCTTTTTGACTACGGTGCAGAGCAGGTTGGCAAACCTACCGGTATCGATATCAAGGAAAAGAAAATGACCCTTCCCTTGATATACACGCTACAAAACGCTGATAATCAAACAAAAAAGAAAATAATCTACATCGTAAAGAATCAAAATACGGACAGGCAGAAAGTGCAGGAGGTCATTGGTTATGTACAGGCTTCAGGCGGTATCGAATACGCGCGGCAGAAAATGAAGGAATATCAATATAAAGCATTGAGTATGTTGGATTTATATCCAGAATCGGACACCAGGAATGCTATGAAAGAACTGGTCAATTACGTTATAGAGCGTAAATATTGACCCTGAAACCATCGGCATGGCCGATTTCACTAAATTGCGTTCCGGAGAAGTTTTATGGCAAAAAAAGAAAGCGCTAAAACCGGGGCGAACATCGAGGTTTTTGGCGCACGTGTGCATAATTTGAAGAACATCGATGTTAGCATTCCAAAAAATAAACTAGTAGTAATAACCGGCATCAGCGGAAGCGGGAAATCCTCTCTTGCCTTCGATACCATATTTGCTGAAGGACAACGCAGGTACATGGAGAGCTTTGCGGCTTATGCAAGGCAATTTCTCGGTGACCTTGACAGGCCGGATGTAGATAAGATAACCGGCCTCTCACCTGTCATTTCTATTGAGCAGAAAACAACTAACCGCAATCCTCGCTCTACTGTTGGAACCGTAACAGAGGTGTACGATTTCATGCGGTTGTTCTATGCAAGGGTAGCCGAAGCCTTTTCGTACAACACGGGAAAGAAAATGGCAAGGTTCAGCGAAGACGAAATAGCTGCCCATATACAACAGCATTCTGCGGGGAAAAAAGTAGCGTTGCTCGCACCGCTCGTACGGGGACGCAAGGGACACTACCGCGAATTATTTGAACAACTCAGGAAACAAGGATACCTCAAAGTGCGTGTGGACGGTGAGATAACCGACCTGAAGGAGCGCATGCAGCTAGACAGGTATAAGATACATGATATCGAACTAGTCGTTGACAGATTGCTGGTGCAAGCTGAAGCCCAGGCAAGGCTTGGCCAAAGCATACAAAAGGCCCTGCAGATGGGTAAAGAACTCATGTTTATTCTTGACGTTGAGAAAAACATGATCACCCAATACAGCAAGCAGTTGATGTGTTCCGATACAGGCATTTCCTATGAAGAGCCTTCGCCAAATATGTTTTCGTTTAACTCTCCCTACGGCGCCTGTCCAAAGTGTAAAGGTCTCGGCAGTGTGTACCAGGTAAACATGGACGAGATCATTCCCAACCCGTCTGTAAGCATCAACGATGGCGGCATCGCTCCGCTTGGTAGCGAGCGCGACGCATGGACCTACCAGCAGGCAATGATCCTTGCGAAAAAAAACAAAATTCCCCTCAACATTCCCGTAAAGGATATTCCGAAAAAACAGTTGAACATCCTGCTATATGGTAATGAAGAAGGTGCAATTACATATATCAGCGATGAAGCCGAATCGTACCACGAACATGTTGCCCAGCACAGCTATGAGGGAATAGTGAATATGGTGTTGCGCTGGTTCAATGAAACAACTTCTGAAGCTATACGCGATTGGGCGGAGAGCTATATGCAGTTAACAACATGCCCGGTTTGTGATGGCGCCCGGTTGAAAAAAGAAAGTCTCTGGTTCAAAATAGACAACGCCAATATCGCAGAACTATCACATAAATCATTGCAGGAGCTTTCAGATTGGTTTCAGGGACTTGAAAAAAGGCTGAATCAAAAGCAAAATGTTATTGCCAAGGATATCCTCAAAGAGATAAGAGAGCGTTTACACTTCCTGCTGGATGTTGGGCTTCACTATCTGACACTCGACAGGCCCACGCGTACTTTGAGTGGTGGCGAATCGCAACGCATCCGCCTGGCGACACAAATAGGCTCGCAGCTTACAGGCATCACTTACATACTGGATGAACCAAGTATAGGCCTGCATCAGCGGGACAACCAAAAGCTGATAAGCGCCTTAAAAAACCTGAGAGACGGTGGCAATTCCGTACTTGTAGTGGAGCACGACAAAGATATCATGCTGGCAGCCGATCATCTTATTGACATCGGACCTGCGGCCGGTTTTCATGGTGGCAGGATAGTTAGCCAGGGCGCGCCGCTGGAGGTTATTAAAGAGAATACCACAACTGCAGGCTTTCTTAACCGTACGTTGAATATTGATGTACCGACGGAACGGCGCAAAGGAAATGGCAAGAAACTTGTCCTGAAGGGTGCAACAGGCAATAACCTGAAGAATGTTTCCATATCCATTCCACTTGGAACTTTTGTATGTGTGAGTGGCGTTTCGGGTAGTGGCAAGAGCACGCTGATCAATGAAACACTGTATCCCCTTTTGGGTAAAAACTGCTATCATAATTTCAAGCAGAACCCGATGCCATACAAATCCGTCGACGGATTGGACCACATCGACAAAGTGATAGAAATTGACCAAAGCCCTATTGGCCGTACACCAAGGAGCAATCCCGCTACCTATTGCGGGTTCTTCAATGAGATCCGCCAGCTATTTGCGCAAGTGCCGGAGGCCAAAATACGTGGCTATAACGCAGGACGTTTTTCGTTCAACGTGAAAGGCGGGCGTTGCGAAGAATGCCAGGGAGGCGGCATGAAAGTGATCGAAATGAACTTCCTTCCCGATGTTTATGTGCCCTGCGAAAAATGTAACGGAAGACGGTACAATCGCGAAACGCTTGAAATACGGTATAAGGGAAAATCGATAGCTGGTATACTGGAAATGACCGTTGACGATGCCGTGGAGTTTTTCATGAATGTTTCCTTCCTGCATCGAAAAATCAAAACACTACAGGACGTCGGCCTTGGTTATATC
>CAMPKG010000315.1 GCA_946887085.1 uncultured Sphingobacteriales bacterium | reverse complement strand
TACATAGAAAAAGCAATTTACAGGCCGAATAACATTCTTGTCAGGTTTTCATACAAACCGAATGGCAAGAAAACCAAACTCCTGAAAGATTCAATTTTACTGAACAAAACTGACCTCTCAATAATAAAATAGACAATGGCATTTAAGATATATACCAAAACCGGCGACAAAGGTAGCACCAGCCTGATCGGCGGCGTACGTGTCCCCAAGAACCATATTCGTATAGAAGCTTATGGTACGGTAGATGAACTGAACTCCTACCTGGGCATGGTCAACGATATGGCAGGTAACGCCACGATCAGCGAATGGCTGCGCGAGATACAAGACAGGTTGTTTACGGTAGGTTCCGTATTGGCTACTAATCCGGACAAAGAAGTGAAAATGAAATTGCCCGATGTACACGCCGAAGATGTAACCTGGCTGGAGCAGCGCATCGATGAGATGAATGCCTCGCTGCCCGAAATGCGTTCGTTCATCATTCCCGGCGGACAGCTGGCGGCGTCCACCTGTCATGTGGCACGTTGTGTTTGCCGCAGGGCTGAGCGTATCTGTGTAGGTATGCAGCAAGACAATGAGCAAATACCTGAGCTCATCATCCAATACCTGAACAGGTTATCCGATTTCCTGTTTGTGCTGGCGCGTTATATCGCTCACATCAATGGTGTGGAAGACCTGCCATGGAGGGCAAGAGTATAGTTATTCCCCGATGAAATCTTTGGAGAACGTAACCGTGTCGTTGGTTATCAGGGTAGCGTACCCGTTTTGCTGCAATTCGCTGTAGAGCGGAGCCATATCTGCTTCCGTCATTTCGGGGATGAAAGCCTTTAGCTTTTCAAACAGGTCTATCTTGGTCATAGCAGGGTCGCTTTCGCCCATTTCCAGCCGTTTCATGCCCTCGTAATGGGTTTTTGCGATATACCGTGTTTGTGAAATGAGTTTGTCGATATACATACCCTACGCATTAAAATTTTATGCCAAGAGCAATGGGTGTCCGGAGAACTGTTCAAATATGATCAGTTTTTATTTACGTCGATTTTTTGTATCTTTGTATAGGAGTCGTAAGTCATAAGTCAATAGTCGTAAGTCCGTGAGCTTGTGACATTCTTATCCGGACCCCGGTAGTCCCTTAAGCCCAATTCCCGATAGCTATCGGGACCCCGTTCCCGATGCAACGCATGATTGTAAATAATAATACAGGAAAATTGTTGAAAAAACAGGTGATCTTATTGTCTTCCAGCCTGTTAGTAGGGAAAACTTACTCTTTATCGACAACATTTTATAACAAATTGGGACTTCAGAGAACCTCGTCGACCCGATGTTGTTAGATGAATGAACTATGTCGAAAAACGCTAACAATCTGTAACAAATTCACCGCCAAACTCGCTCCTGTATTGGCTTTGCGGTTTTACATTTTACCTTTTACATTTTACCTTAGTTTTGTACCCTCATTAATAGCCTCAAATAAAAATTATCTCGCATATCATGCAGGCAGCAACACTCGAGCAAGCCGTTAAACTGGGCCTTCGCGAAGAAGAATTTGAAAAGATCAAAGAAATACTGGGACGCACTCCAAATTTTAATGAAGTAGCTATGTACTCCGTAATGTGGAGCGAGCACTGCAGCTACAAGAATTCTATTAAATGGCTGAAGACCCTGCCCCGTGACGGTGAGCGCCTGCTGGTAAAAGCCGGTGAGGAAAATGCGGGGCTGGTTGATATTGGCGATGGACTGGGCTGTGTATTCAAGATAGAATCGCACAACCACCCATCGGCTATCGAGCCCTTCCAGGGTGCAGCAACAGGTGTTGGCGGTATCCACCGCGATATCTTCACCATGGGTGCCCGCCCTATTGCTTCGCTCAACTCGCTTCGTTTCGGTAAGCTGGATAATCCCAAAACCAAATGGCTGCTGAAAGGTGTGGTAAAAGGCATTGGCCACTATGGCAACTGCTTCGGCGTGCCAACGGTAGCGGGTGAGATATATTTTGAAAGCTGCTACCAGACAAACCCGCTGGTGAACGCGATGAGCGTAGGCGTGGTGAAAGTGGGCCAGACAGTATCAGCTACCTCGCATGGCGAAGGTAACCCGGTATTCATCGTAGGTGCGTCAACCGGTAAGGACGGTATCGGAGGTGCATCATTCGCTTCTGCGGATATCACTGAAAGCAGCGCGGAACAACTGCCTGCTGTTCAGGTGGGCGACCCGTTCGAAGAAAAGAAACTACTGGAGGCCTGCCTGGAAATGATACCTACCGGCGCGCTGATAGGCATGCAGGATATGGGTGCGGCAGGTATCACCTGCTCTACCAGCGAGATGAGTGCGAAAGGTGAGCATGGTATGATCATCCACCTCGACAAAGTGCCTACGCGCCAGCAGAACATGAAGCCATGGGAAATGCTGCTGAGTGAAAGCCAGGAGCGCATGCTGATAGTGGTGAAGAAAGGCCGCGAGGAAGAAGTACAGCGCATCTTCGACAAATGGGATATCCACTGCGTGCAAATAGGTGAAGTGACGACCGACAAGAACCTGAAATACTACATGAATGGGGAGTTGATAGCTGATGTACCCGGTGAAAGCCTGGTATTAGGCGGTGGCGCTCCTGTTTACGAAAGGGAATATACAGAGCCGAAATACTTCGCGCAGATCAGGGAATTCAAAGTTGAATCAGTTCCGATTCCTGCTGATCTTATCGATGCTGCATACCAGCTCATCAAGCTTCCTACCATAGCCTCCAAGCGTTGGGTCTACGACCAGTACGACTCGATGGTAGGCACAGGTAATACTCATACGAACGAGCCGAGTGATGCCGCTGTTGTTCGGGTGCATGGCTCTAAAAAAGGACTGGCGGTTACAACCGACTGCAACAGCCGTTATGTTTATGCCGATCCGTATAAAGGCGGTATGATAGCAGTGAGCGAAGCTGCACGTAACATCGTATGCAGCGGTGGTTTGCCGGTGGCTATTACCAACTGCCTCAACTTCGGTAACCCTTACAACCCTGAAGTTTACTACCAGTTCGTGAATGCGATCAAAGGGATGGGCGATGCCTGCCGCAGGCTGGGGACTCCTGTTACCGGTGGTAATGTGAGCTTCTACAATCAATCTGAGGACGGACCGGTTTATCCCACACCAACTATCGGTATGGTGGGTACGCTGGATGACCTGGATCAGAAGATGACCATGTTCTTCAAAAATGATGGCGACGTCATTTATCTCATAGGCAATAACCCCGAGGATATGAATTGCTCCGAATACCTGCATCATATCTGCGGTGTAACACACAGCTCTGCACCTCACTTCAACCTCGACGAGGAATTTATTTTGCAGGACAGGCTGCTCCAGATCGTTCGTAACAAGCAAGTGCAGTCTGCCCACGATATCTCTGAAGGTGGCCTTTTTGTCACGCTGATAGAAAGTGCAATGAAAGAGAATATGGGCTTCGAGATACACACCGATAGCAATGCCCGCAAAGACGCTTTCCTGTTTGGTGAGGCGCAAAGCCGTGTGGTGGTCAGCGTTAGCTGGGCTAAGCAACCGGAGTTTGAAGCCATGCTGGGCGACGTGCCTTTTGCGAAGATCGGTACGGTGAAAGCCGGCGGCCATGTTACCATCGACGGCGAGAGCTGGGGTATTATCAAAGACTGGAAAGACGCTTACGATACAGCCATCGAGAACCTGCTGAATAGCTAAGGTTATTTGAAGCGAGTATCCGCGGAGTAAGGGTCTACTGATATTTCGTAGCGCTTGTTGTTGTAAGGCTGCAGCGTTGAAAGCCTGATGATGTTGTAGAAACCGTTGCGGCCATTACATGACGAGCTATGGTGCGGGCTCGGCCCCGCCTTGTCCTGGTTGCGGCTGAAGACATAGAGTGCATCATTGCGGTCGTCAACAGCTATGCCA